>JAABQW010000319.1 GCA_011391275.1 Betaproteobacteria bacterium | reverse complement strand
GATGTCGCCGTCCTCGAAGTAGAGCCGCGCCGACTTGATGACGCAGGCGGAATCGCGCAGCTCCTCGTCGGTATGGGGCGCGCCGGGGAAGCGCACCGCGAGATAGCGGTCGCGGATCCGCTTGCGCATCTGCAGGTCCGGCTCGGCCTTCGGGCGGTGCGTCGTCTGAAGCCAGGCGTCGGGCGCGGGGCGCGCAACCCCGCGCGTGGCCATCTGCCGCGCGGGAGACTTCTTCGCCGGCTGCGTGACGGGCTGGCCGTCGCCTGCCACCGCGTCGCGGAATCGGTTCAGGAGATGCGTGAACGTCATGGGTTACGCCTTTCCGTCGCCTTTCATCGTACGACGGCGGAAACGCAAATGCATAGGAAATCCGGCGCGGTTTATGATTCGGGTCAAATACTTATCCCCACTCCCCCCGCACGGACCTCCCGGCCCGACAGGCGGGAAAAGACCGACATGGACAGATCCGCGAACCCCGGCCCCCTCGCCAACCTCAAGGTGGTGGAGATGGGCACCCTCATCGCCGGCCCCTACTGCGCGCGGCTCCTCGCCGAGTTCGGAGCGGAGGTGGTGAAGATCGAGACCCCCGGCGAGGGCGACCCGCTGCGCAAGTGGCGCCAGCTGCACGAGGGCAACTCCCTCTGGTGGTACGCGCAGGCGCGCAACAAGAAGTCGGTCGCGGTGAACCTGAAGGCGCCCGAGGGCCAGCAGGTCGTTCGCGAGCTCGCGTCGAAGGCCGACATCGTGGTGGAGAACTTCCGCCCCGGCACGATGGAGAAGTGGGGCCTGGGGTACGACGCCCTCGCAAGCGCGAACCCGGGGTTGGTGATGGTGCGGCTGTCGGGCTTCGGCCAGACGGGGCCCTACAAGGACCGCCCCGGCTTCGGCGCCATCGGCGAATCGATGGGCGGCATGCGCTACATCACGGGCTACCCCGACCGCGCGCCGGTGCGCGTGGGCATCTCGATCGGCGACTCGCTCGCGGCCATGTTCGGCGTGATCGGGGCGCTGAGCGCCATCAACCACCGCACGACGTCCGGCAAGGGGCAGGTCGTGGACGTGGCCCTCTACGAGGCGGTGTTCGCGATGATGGAGTCGATGCTTCCGGAGTACGGCATGGGCGGCCACGTGCGCGAGCGCACGGGCTCGGCGCTGCCGGGCATCGTGCCTTCAAACACCTACCTGTGCGGCGACGGGAAGTACGTGGTGATCGGGGCCAACGCCGATTCCATCTTCAAGCGGATGATGAAGGCGATCGGCCGCGCCGACCTCGCCGACGATCCGGCGCTCGCCGACAACGCGGGGCGCGTGAAGCGCACGCAGGAGCTCGACCGCGCCATCGGCGAGTGGACGGCCACCGTCACGCTCGACCGGGCGCTCGAAGTGCTGGAGACGGCCGAGGTGCCTTCCGGGCGCATCTACTCCATCGCCGACATCGCCGCCGACCTCCATTACCAGGCGCGCGGCATGATCGAGCGCCACAAGCTCGGGGACCAGGAGCTGCTGCTGCCCGGCATCGTGCCAAAGCTCTCCGAAACCCCCGGCGGCACGCGCTGGATCGGCCCGCGCCTCGGCGAGCACACCGACGAGGTCCTGCGCTCCCTGGGGCGGTCGGAGGAAGCCATCGCTTCGCTGCGGGCGAAGGGCGTCGTCTCCTGAAAGGAAATGGAAATGAAATGGGGTCAGGTTACTTTGCACATTTTTTGTGCAAAGTAACCTGACCCCATTTCCTTTGGTCTTCTAGCCGGAGTTGCGAAGGCCCGCGGCCAGGCCGTTGATGGTGAGGTGGATGCCGCGGTGGACCTTGGCGGCGGAGTCGCCGGCGCGGTAGCGCTTGAGGAGCTCGACCTGGAGGTGGTTGAGCGGGTCCAGGTAGGGGAAGCGGTTGCGGATCGAGCGGGCGAGCGCCGGGTTGCTCGCGAGGAATCCCTCGCTGGTCGTGATCGTGAAGAAGGCCCTCACGGTGAGGTCCAGCTCCTGGCGGATGCGCCCGAATATCTCGTCGGCGAGCTGCGCGTCGGGCACCAGTTCCTTGTAGCGCACGGCCACCGACAGGTCCGCCTTGGCGAGCAGCATCTCGAGGTTGGAGAGCATGGCGCGGAAGAAGGGCCACTCGCGCCACATGTCGGCGAGCAGCGCCCGCCCCTTGTCGCCGCGCCGCGCGAGGAAGGCCTCAACGGCGCTGCCCAGCCCGTACCAGCCCGGCAGCATCACGCGGCACTGCGCCCAGGAGAAGACCCAGGGGATGGCGCGCAGGTCCTCGATGCGCTGCGATGGCTTGCGCGAGGCCGGCCGCGAGCCGATGTTGAGTTCCGCGATCTCGCGGATCGGCGTGGAGGCGCGGAAGTAGTCCACGAACCCCGGCGTCTCGTACACGAGCCCGCGGTAGGCGGCGATGGCCGCGGCCGAGATCTCCTCCATCGCGGCGTGGTACTCGGCGTGTTCCCCGCGCGGCGCCTCGTCCAGCGTCGCGCGCACCGTGGCCGCCACCAGCGCCTCGAGGTTGCGCCGGCCGATGTCGCGGTTGGCGTACTTGCTCGCGATCACCTCGCCCTGCTCCGTGAGACGCAGTTCCCCCTGCACGCTGCCGGGCGGCTGGGCGAGGATGGCCTCGTAGGAGGGGCCGCCGCCGCGCCCCACCGTGCCGCCGCGCCCGTGGAAGAAGCGCAACCGCACGCCCGCCTCGCGGAACACCGCCACCAGCTCCGTTTCCGCCTTGTAGAGCTCCCAGTTGGAGGTGACGTAGCCGCCGTCCTTGTTGCTGTCGGAGTAGCCGAGCATCACCTCCTGCACGCCGCCGAGCGAGGCGACCATCGACTTCGCCGCCGGCAGCGCGAACCAGGCGCGCATGGTCTGCGGCGCGCGACGCAGATCCCCGATGGTCTCGAAGAGCGGCACGACCTGCAGCCTCGAGACGGGCGCCTCGCCGGGCATCACCAGCCCCGCCTCCTTGAGGAGCACCGCCACTTCCAGCAGGTCCGACACGCTCTCGGTCTTGGAGATGACGTACTGGCGGATCGACTCGGGCCCGAGCGAGGCATGGACCTTCGCCGCCTGCCCGACGATGTCGAGCTCCCCTCGCGCCAGCTCCGAGTAGGCCGCGAAGAGCGATCGCAGCGGCCGCGGCGTGGCCAGCTCCGCGAGCAACAGTGCCTGCCGCGCGCCCTCGTCCAGGGCGAGGTAGTCGGGGGTCACGCGCGCCTCGCGCAACAGCTCCGCGATCACCTGCTCGTGCACGTCCGCGTTCTGGCGCAGGTCCACGGTGGCGAGGTGGAAGCCGAAGGTGCGCACCGCGCGGCGCAGCTGCCGCAGCCGCCCGTCGGCCAGCATCGCCGAGCGGTCGGCGCGCAGGCTCCCGTCGATCGCGTCGAGGTCGGCCGCGAAAGCCGCGGCGTCCGGGTAGGGCTCGCCCCGGCCCACGGCCGTGCGGTGCTCCCGCCTGAGCCCGAGTGCCGTGGCCGTCGCCGCAAGCCGCGCGAAGACGCCCGTGAGGGCCCGCCGGTAGGGTTCGTCCTGCCGGAAGGGAGAGCGGTCCGGCGAGGCGTCCGCCAGCGCCTGCATGGACGGCGTGAGGCGCGCCCACAGGCCGGAGACGGGCAGCTCCGCCCCGAGCGCGTGCACCTCCGCGAAGTAGTGGTCGAAGGCGATCTCGGCCTGCCGCCGGAAGGCATGCTCGAGCATCTCGGCCGTGACGAATGGGTTGCCGTCGCGGTCGCCGCCCACCCAGCTGCCGATCGACAGCACGGTCGGGAGCGCCTCCCGCGGCGCCGCGCCCGGAAGCCGCGCCACCGAGTCCTCGATCTCGCCGTGGATGCGCGGCACCGCGTCGATGAAGGTGTAGTCGAAGTACGCGAGCGCGTTCTCGATCTCGTCCTTCACGCCCAGCTTCACGGCCCTCAGCATGCGCGTGAGCCACAGCGTGGCCACCAGGCGGCGCAGCTCGCCCTCGATGGCCGCGCGCTCCTCGTCGATCAGGACGGGATTGTCCAGCCGGCCCAGCCAGTCGGCGATGGCGAGCTGGATGTCGAGGGTGCTCTTGCGCTGCACCTCCGTGGGGTGGGCGGTGAGGACCGGGGTCACGCGCACCCTCGCGAGGGTGGCGAGGCCACCGGCCTTCGTCGTGCCGCGCGCGAGCGCGTCGGCGAAGAGCCCGCGCAGGGTGGAGGCGAGCGGGTGCGACCCGTGGCGGCGGTTCTCGCGGTGGCGCCGGACGTGGTGGCGGTCCTCGGCTATGTTGGCGAGCAGCGAGAAGTAGCTGAAGGCGCGAACCACCACGACCGCCTGGTCGTCGGCGAGGGCATCGAGCGTCTGCGCGAGCGAGTCGCGCGATGCCACGTCCTCCATCCGGCGGCTCGCCACGGCGAGCTGGCGGATGGTCTCGATGAGCTCGTAGGTCTCCTCGCCCTCGTGCAGCCGCAGGGTGTCGCCGAGTATCCGGCCCAGCAGCCGGATGTCCTCCACGAGGCCCGCGTCCTTGTCGTGTGTGCCCATGGTTGGGAAGCTTGGCCGTTTCGCAGGGTAAAATCCACCTTTCCCGCAAGCGGCCCCCATGCGCCTGTACATCAACGACGTCGCCGTCCGAGACGGCTTCCAGGTGGAGAAGGCCTTCGTCCCCACGGCGACGAAGGTGGCCCTCATCGACCAGCTCTCGCGCACGGGCCTGCACAAGATCGAGGTCACCTCCTTCGTGAGCCCGAAGGCGGTGCCGGCGCTCGCGGACGCGGGCGAGGTGCTCGCGGGAATCGGGCGCGTGCCGGGCGTGGTCTACGTGGCACTCGTCCCCAACGTCCGTGGCGTGCAGAACGCGGCGGCGACGGCGGCGAGGCCCGACGAGGTGAACGGCGTCATGTCCGCCTCGGAGACGCACAACCGCGCCAACATCAACCGCACGCACGAGCAGTCGCTTGGGGAGCTGCCGACCATGGTGCGCGTGGCGCACGAGGCCGGCATGAAGATCACCATGAGCCTGTCGACCACCTTCGGCTGCCCCTTCGAGGGCCGCGTGAAGGAGGACGAGGTGCTGCGCTTCGTGGAGGCGTTCCTCGCCGCGGGCGTGGACGGCATCTCGCTCGCCGACACGACCGGCATGGCCAACCCGCGCCAGGTCGAGGAGCTCACGGCGCGCGTGCTCGACCGTTTCCCGGCGAAGGACGACGCGTTCTACACGCTGCACTTCCACAACACGCGCGGCATGGGGCTCGCCAACGTCCTGGCGGGCATCGAGGCGGGCGTGCGCTCGTTCGACGGCTCCATCGCCGGGCTCGGCGGCTGCCCCTTCGCACCCGGCGCCACGGGCAACATCTGCACCGAGGACATGGTGAACATGCTGCAGGACATGGGCTACGACACCGGAGTAGACCTCGGGGCGCTCATCGCCGCGGCGCGCCGCGTTCCCGCCATCGTGGGGCACGACACGCCGGGCCAGGTCGCCAAGGCGGGCCCGAGCCTCGAGCTGCACCCGATTCCCGAATCCCTGAAGGAGTGACCATGAAACGATTGCTCGCAGCCTCGCTGCTCGCCGCCTCGCTGCCCGCCACCGCCGGGGACCTCGGCAACATCGGCGCGCTCACCCAGGAACAGTTCCGCCTGCTGTCGCAGGACCTCGGCGCGGCGCTCTCCTACAAGGGGGTGACGCCCGCCACCTCGCTCGGCCCCTGGGGCTTCGACCTGGGCCTCGAGCTTTCCTCCACCGACGTGAAGAACAGCGACATCTTCCGTCTCGCGGGCGCCGGCTCGACCGACACGCTCTTCGTGCCGAAGCTGCACATCTACAAGGGGCTGGGGGCCGGCATCGACATCGGCGGCTTCGTGGCCACCGCGCCGGACGTCGACGCGTCGCTCTGGGGCGTGGACGTGCGCTACGCGTTCGTGCAGGACACGCTCACGACGCCTGCGGTTGCCGTGCGGCTGTCCGGAACGAGGACCACCGACATCGGCAGCCTGAAGGTCTCCACCTACGGCGCCGACCTCATGCTGTCCAAGCGCTTCACGGTCGCGACCCCCTACATCGGCGCAGGCATCGTCCGGGTCGATTCGTCGATCTCCGCACCCGGGCTCGCCGACGAGACGTTCAACGAGGGCCGCTACTTCGGCGGCGTGAACCTGAACCTCATGCTCATCAACCTCGCCATCGAGGCCGAACGCCTCGGCGACAACACGACGCTTTCGGCCAAGCTGGGCTGGCGTTTCTAGCTGTTGGGACAGCTGACGGGACGGTTCTGTAGAACCGTCCCAATAACGAGAGGAGAGAAGCGATGAAGCGCATGCTGAAGATGCTCGCGGCCCTGGCCGTGGGGACGATGGTGGCGGTCACCGCCGGGGCCCAGGCGCCGGAGAAGAAGAAGATCACGATCGCCGTGGGCGGAAAGAACCTCTTCTACTACCTGCCGCTGTCCGTGGCCGAGCGCAAGGGCTACTTCAAGGACGAGGGCCTGGAGGTCGAGATCCCGGATTTCGCCGGCGGCGCCAAGGCGCTGCAGGCGCTGGTGGGCGGCTCGGCCGACATGGTCTCCGGCGCCTACGAGCACACCATCAACATGGCCGCCAAGAAGCAGCCCATCAAGGCGGTGGTGCTGCAGGCCAGGTACAGCTCCATCGTGCTGCTGCTGCCCAGGGAGCGCGCCGCGAAGTACAAGGGGCCGGCGGACCTCAAGGGCCTGAAGGTCGGCGTCACCGCCCCGGGCTCGTCCACCAACATGTTCGTGAACAACATCCTCGCCAAGGGCGGCCTCAAGCCCACCGACATCGCCGTGGTCGGCGTGGGCGCGGGTTCCGGCGCGGTCGCCGCGATGGAGAAGGGCGAGATCGACGCGATGTCGAACCTGGACCCGGTGGTCACGCAGCTCGAGTCGACCGGCAAGTTCGTCGCCGTGGCCGACAGCCGCACCGAGAAGGGCATGAACGAGATCTACGGCGGCGACTACCACGCGAGCGTCATCTACATCACGGACGAGTACATCAGGAAGAACCCCAACACGGTGCAGGCCGTGGTGAACGCGATCGTCCGCGCCAACCGCTGGATCGCCAAGGCCACGCCGCAGGAGATCGTCGACCTCATGCCGGACACCTACAAGGGCGGCAACCCGTCGCTCTACAAGCAGGGCCTGCTCAAGAACATGATCGGCTACTCCGAGGACGGCCAGATGTCGATGAAGGCCGCGCAGAACGTCTACAAGGTGCTCAAGCAGTTCGAGCCGTCGGTGATCAAGGCGGGGGATTCGATCAAGCTGGACCAGACCTTCGACAACTCGTTTGCAAGGAAGGCGGCGGCGAAGTACAAGTGAATGGCGGCGGGCAGCCGATGACATCGGGAACCGTGTTCGAACGGACGGGCTTCGCCCGCCGTTCAACACGAACTGACAAGTCGTGCACGCTTCGGCTCCCCTCCACCACCCGGACGAGAGAGCGCACTTCTCCCCTCTCCCTCCGGGAGAGGGGCCGGGGGTGAGGGAAATCCCATGACCGCATCCGTCTCCCTCGAGAAGATCACCTGCACCTTCGCCTCGAAGAGCGGCGAGGGCAGCTACACGGCCGTGCGCGACGTGGACCTCGCCATCGCCGACGGCGAGTTCGTCTCGGTGGTGGGCCCCACGGGCTGCGGCAAGTCGACGCTCCTCAACGTGGCCGCCGGGCTCTTGAGGCCCTCTTCGGGCTCGGTGAAGATCCACGGCGAGCCGCTCGCCGGGATCAACCGGCGTGCGGGCTACATGTTCCAGTCCGAGGCGCTCCTGCCCTGGCGAAGCGCCTTGGGCAACGTGGTCACCGGCCTGGAGTTCCGGGGCGAGGACGCCGGGGCCGCCCGCGAGAAGGGGGAAGCGTGGCTCGAGCGCGTGGGCCTCGCCGGGTTCGGCGACCGCTACCCGCACCAGCTCTCGGGCGGCATGAGGAAGCGCGTCTCGCTCGCGCAGATGCTCATCCTCGACCCGCAGATCCTGCTCATGGACGAGCCGTTCTCCGCGCTCGACGTGCAGACGCGGCAGCTGATGGAGAACGAGCTGCTGGAGCTGTGGAGCGCCAACCGCAAGAGCGTCATCTTCATCACCCACGACCTCGAGGAGGCCATCAGCCTTTCCGACCGCGTCGTGGTGCTCTCCGCGGGCCCGGCCACGCGCCCGATCGGGGAGTACGTGATCGACCTGCCGCGCCCGCGCGACGTGTCGGAGATCCGGCTCACCCCGCGCTTCATCGAGCTGCACGACCGCATCTGGCACGCGATGAAGGACGAGGTCCTCAAGGGCTACGCGCAGACCCGCAACAGGACGACATCATGAGCGAAGCGATGCTCCCCTCTCCTTCAGGAGAGGGGTCGGGGGTGAGGTCATGAGAAAGAAGCTCTGGATCTGGCAGCTCGTCCTCCTCGTGGCGATCTTCGCCTTCTGGCACGTAGCCACGCACCCGGAGCTCATCCCGCCCTTCGTGTGGGACAACCCCAACCGCGCCGCCTTCTTCTTCGGCGAGCCGGTGAAGATCTTCAAGGTGATCGTGGAGTGGTTCGCGGGCGGCGAGATCTATCCCCATCTCTGGGTGACGCTGCAGGAGACCGCGCTCGCCTTCGTGATCGGCTCCGTCCTCGGGCTCGCGATCGGCCTGTGGCTGGGGCTCACGCCCTTCGCCTCCGCCCTGCTGGACCCCTACATCAAGGCCATGAACGCGATGCCGCGCGTGGTGCTGGCGCCCATCTTCATGGTCTGGTTCGGGCTGGGCATCTGGTCGAAGGTGGCGCTGGGCGTGACGCTCGTCTTCTTCATCGTCTTCTTCAACGTCTACCAGGGCGTGAAGGAAGTGAGCCCCGTGGTGCTCAACAACGCGACGATGCTGGGGGCCACGCGCAGGCAGCTGCTGCGCTACGTGTACCTGCCCTCGGCGACCTCGTGGGTCTTTTCCAGCCTGCACACCTCGGTGGGGATGGCCTTCGTGGGCGCGGTGGTGGGCGAGTACCTCGGCAGCGCCAAGGGCGTGGGCTACCTCATCCACATGGCCGAGGGCTCCTTCGACATCAACACCGTGTTCGCGGGGATCCTCGTCCTCACGATCTTCGCGCTGGTGCTCGACTTCGCGGTTTCGGCCGCGGAGAAGCGCCTGCTCGTCTGGCGGCCGACGCAGGGCGAGACCGAGCAGGCGCTCTAGCCGTCGCGCTCGCCTCGAGGGCGAAGCGCACGAACCGTTGCGCCACCGGTTCCGTCTCGCCGGCTCTGGAAACGAGAGTCAGCGGTGCCGCGAGCTGCGGTGCATCCTCGACATGCGCATAGCAGACATCCTCGTGGTGGATGTCCCGCATCGAGGCCGGCACCACCGAGATGCCGACCCCGGCGGCCACCAGCGTCACGTTGGTCAGCATCTGGTCGACTTCGGCGACGACCTTCGGCGAGAAACCCATCCTCCGGCAGGCTTCGATGAGGTCGCCATATATCCCCGGCGCGCCCGGCCGGCGAACGAGGATGAACGACTCGTTGGCGAGATCGCGCAGCCGCACCCTGGCGACGCCACCCTTGCGCGCCCGCGCCGCCAACGGGTGCCTTGACGGCAGCGCGACCAGCAGCGGTTCCGATGCCACGATGTCGAAGGCGATGCCGCTGTGTTCCGAGACGGGGCGCCGGATGAAGCCGATGTCGAGCCGCCGCGAAGCCACGGCTTCGGTCACGGCGGCGGCGTTGCTCTCGTGGATGGCCAGCTCGACACCCGGGTTTGCTTCCCGGTAACGCCTGATCAGGTCCGGGGCGAACCGGTGCATCACCGCGGAGCTGGTGAATCCCAGTGCAAGCGAGCCCGCCGTTCCGTGCGCGACCTGGGAAGCGCGTGCGACTCCGCGCTGTACGGCCGCGATGATCGACGTCGCCTCCTCGAGAAACACGGCGCCGCCCTCGGTCAGCTCGACCCCGCGGGGAAGGCGCCGGAAAAGCGGGTACCCCAGTTCGCGCTCGAGATCGCGCACCTGCTGCGACAGCGGCGGCTGCTGGATGCCCAGCTCCTGCGCCGCGTGGGTGAAGCTGCCGGATTGCGCGACGGCGATGAAGTAACGCAGGTGCCGCAACTCCATGATTTCCTCCGTCCGCGAGAGGTATATATGATACATATTGAAAAGCAATATTCCATATATTTTACAGATGCTGATTCCCGGCGTAAGTTCCTCGTCCGAGCAAGAGACGATCGCGAAAATTGCCCTGACAACCCGGAGGATTCCCGCATGAAAGTCCTGAATGTCTGCCTCGCCGTCACGGGAGCCTGCATCGCTGCGACGGCAGCGGCGCAATCGGCCAACCCGGTCACCCTGTACGGACGCGTCTACATCACGGCCGAGTCCGTCGAGGCAAAGGGAGGGGCGACGCCGGTGGAACAGCGCGTCCGCTTGCGCGACCAGTCGTCCTATCTCGGTGTTCGCGGCGAGGAAGACCTGGGAGGCGGGCTCAAGGCCTTCTTCCAGCTCGAAACCGGATTCAACCCGGACCAGGCTTCAGGAACGTATGCCAATCGCAACACCGGCGTCGGACTGCGCGCAGGCTGGGGGTCGGTACTGATCGGCCGGTGGGACACGCCCTTCAAGCAGACGATGGTCGGCTCGGTCGATCCGTGGACGGACCTGCAGATCGGCGACATCACGGGAGCGGCCATCCGCCAGGGCGACTTCAGCCTGCGGGCGCGAAACGTCATCCAGTACTGGTCGCCGAAGTTCAGCGACGTGCAGGTGAAGGCGATGTGGGTGCCTAACGAGGCGCGAACCGCGACGGTGGATCCGTCGATGTATGGCGGCTCGATCTCCTGGGCCAAGGGGGCTGCCTCGTTGTCGTATGCCTATGAAAAGCACAACGAGATGGTCGACCAGACAGCTACCCGCGGCGTCGACGAGGAAGGCCACGGCATCTCGGGCGAGTACCGCTTCGGTCCGGTCAAGCTGTCGGGCCAGTACGGCGAGTACGAGCGCACCGGCACGACGAAGCAGAAGTCCTACCAGGTCGGCGCGCAGTGGTACACCGGCAAGCACCAGTTCATCGCGACCTACTCGGCCTCGAAGGACGGGGGAGCGAACGGCGCCGTGCAGCCCGAGTGCGACCTGACCGCGGTGGGCTACCGCTACAACTTCAGTCGCCGGACCTACTTCATCACGAGCTACGCCAAGGTGGAGAACGACCAGGGGAACCTGTGCAACTTCGGCTCCGGGGCACTCACCATCAGCAACGGCCAGGATCCGCAGGGGTTCAGCGTCGGCATGCGCACCGTGTTCTGACTGGCCCCGTCGTCCGAACGAACGCTCGCAACACCGCACTTCCAGGAAAACCCGCAACTTTCAGGAGAAGAGAACGATGAACTGGAAAGGCATGCTCGCCCAAGGCGCGGTCGCGGCCCTCATCGTGGTTGCCGG
>JAABQW010000318.1 GCA_011391275.1 Betaproteobacteria bacterium | reverse complement strand
ACCGCAGCGGCGTGGCGAACCTCTGGTCCTCACGGCCCGACGGGACCGACCTTCGCCAGCACACGCGCCACGAGGATTTCGAGGTGCGCGAGCCCTCGGTCTCGGGCGATCGCGTGGCCTACCGGCACGGGGCCGACATCCGGCTGCACGATCTCGCGGGCGGCACCGACCGGATTGTCCCGATCGAGCTCGCTTCCGACTTCGACCAGCAGCGCGAACGCTGGGTGAAAAGGCCCCTGGACCACTTCACCTCGGCGGCGCTGTCGGCCAATGGCGACCGGGTCGCGATCACGGCGCGCGGGCGCGTCGCGACCGCCGGGATCGGCGCGTTGAGGCGCGTGGACATCGCCGTGCCCGCGGGCAGCCGCGCACGCGAAGCGGTGTTCATGCCCGACGGCAGGCAGGTCCTCGCCCTGTGCGACGCGGGCGGGGAATACGAGCTGTGGCTGTTCCCGGCCGATGGCAGCGGGCCCGGCAGGATGATCACGAAGGGGGCCGACGCGCTTCGCTGGGCGGCCTGGCCCTCGCCGGACGGCAGGTGGATCGCCCACCACGACAAGAAGCGGCGCCTGTGGCTGCACGAGGTCGCCACCGGCAAGGACGCGCTGGTGGAGGAGGTCGACGCGACCGGCGACCTCGCCTTCGAAAAGGTCGCCTGGTCTCCCGACAGCCGGGCCTTCGCGGTCGAGGTCGCCGCGCCGGGCAACACGAGCGTCACGCAGGTCGTGCTCTACCGGGTGTCGGACCGGGCGCGCTTTGCCGTGACCTCGACCCGCTATCCGAGCGGCTCGCCCGCCTTCTCCCCCGATGGGAAGTGGCTCTGGTTCCTTTCCGACCGTCACTACGCGCCGCTCGTGGGGCACCCGTGGGGCGACCGGAACATGGGCCCGCACTTCGACCGGCGCACGCGCATCTACGCACTGGCCCTGCAACCGGGAAGCCGCTTCCCGTTCCAGCCGAAGGACGAACTGGAGCCGCCGAAGCCGGAAGCGCCGAAGCCCGACGCGCCGACGACAGATGCGCCGGCGACGGATGCGCCGAAGGCGGCCGGGAATGAAGCGAAGAAGGCGCCGGGAGCAAAGCCCGCGGCGCCCCGGAAGCCGACGCCGGCCATCGTCTGGGAAGGCCTCGCGCAGCGCCTGTTCGAGGCGCCGCTGCCGGCGGCCAACTACACGGCGCTCGCCACCGACGGCAAGCGGCTCTGGTACCTGGAGGCCGAGACGACCCCCGACGGCAAGACGACGCTCAAGTCCGCGGCCATCGACAACAACGGCCTGCCGGCCGAGAGCTTCGCCCCCGACGTGCGGCAGTTCGCCCTTTCCGCCGACGGCAGGAAGGTGATGTGGCGCAAGTGGGTCGAGCGGGGGAAGGGCGCGGGCGACGTCTACATCGCCGACGCGTCGCCGAAGGCTCCCGCGGAGTTGCCGCGGTTCCAGGTCCGGCTGGCCGACTGGCAGTTCCCGGTGGCGCCGCGCGACGAGTGGCGCCAGCTCTTCGCCGACGCGTGGCGATTCCACCGCGAGCACCTCTACGACCCGGCCATGCACGGGACGGACTGGCCCGCCGCGCGGCGAAAGTACGAGGCGCTGGTCGGGCGGGTCACGGACCGCGCGGAGCTTGCGGACCTGATGGGGCAGATGTCCGCCGAGCTCTCGGTGCTGCACTCGCAGGTCGGCGCCGGCGACGTGCGCAAGGGCGAGGACAACATCCTGCCGGCCACCCTGGGCGCGGCCCTCTCGATGGTCGCGGACGGCGCGCGCATCGACCGCATCTACCGCACCGACCCCGAACTGGTCGGCGACGCGCCACCCCTGGCGCGCCCCGAGGTGGGAGCCAGGGAAGGCGACGTGATCGTCGCGGTGGACGGCCGCGCCGTGACTGGCGTGGCGGACATTTCGCTGCTCCTGCGCGAAAAGGCGGGCAAGCAGGTGCTGCTCGCCCTCAAGGGGGGCGACGGCAAGGTGCGCAGGGCGATCGTCGTCCCCGCGCCCGCGGCGCTTGCCGCCTCGTTCCGGCGCTCCGACCGGGAGTGGGAGCGTCGCCGTCGCGTGGAGGAGGCTTCCGGCGGGCGCTTCGGATACCTCGCGCTGCGCGCGATGGGACGCGAGGACGTGGCCACGTTCGCGCGCGACTTCTATCCGCTGGCCGCCCGCGAGGGGCTGGTGATCGACGTGCGCGACAACGACGGCGGCAGCATCGACTCGATCGTGATCGAGAAGCTGCTGCGCCGCGCCTGGGCCTACTGGCAGACGCGCGATGGCCGGCAGTTCTGGAACATGCAGCAGGCGTTCCGCGGCCGCATCGTCGTGCTGGTGAACGAGCGCACCTATTCCGACGGCGAGACCTTCGCGGAGGGCATGAAGCGACTGGGCCTTGCGACGATCGTGGGCAGGCGCACGGCGGGAGCGGGGGTGTGGCTGTCGGACCGCAACCGGCTGGCCGACGGCGGCATCGCCCGCAGCGCCGAGCTCGGCCAGTTCGGCCTCGACGGCGAATGGCTCATCGAGGGCAGGGGCGTGGTGCCAGACATCGACGTCGACAACCCGCCGCACGCGACCTTCAAGGGCGAGGACGCGCAGCTCGCCAGCGCCATCCGCGTGCTCGAGGATCGCCTCGCGGCCGATCCGGTGCGCGTGCCGAAGCCCCGGCCCTATCCCGCGCCTGGCCGGCGCTGACTCACGCGGGGCGCTTCTCCTCCATCAGGGCGAGGAGGTTGCCCTCGGGATCGCGCAGGAAGGCCATCCACAGCTCGTGGTCGGGCATCGTGGCCACCAGGTGCGGCGCCTGCTCGAAGGCCGCGCCCTTCGCGGCCATCGCGGCGTGGGTGGCGGCGAGATCGGCAACCTTGTAGTAGATGATCGAGCCGGGATGGTCGTGTTCCCGCCCGGAAGGCGGCGACAGCATGAGGCGCACGCCGCCGCACTGGAAGAAGGCGAGGCTCGGGCCGGCGTCGAAGAGGTGCCTCAAGCCCAGCACGTCGCGATAGAAGGCGCGCGCGCGCGCCGTGTCCTTCACGTTGATCGCGATCTGGCCGATCGATTCGAGCACGGCTACCTCCTCGCGGCTACCAGCCGCCGGTGCGCATCCATTCTTCCATGACGGGGATGCGGTCCACCCCCCAGAACGGCTCGCCGTCGACGATGAAGTGCGGCGAGCCGAAGACGCCGGCCTTCATGGCGTTCTCCACCTCCGCCTTCACGCGCTCCTTGATCGCGTCGCCCTTGAGCGGCCCGGCCAGGGCGGCGGCATCCGCGCCCGCGGCCGCCGCGAGCTCCAGGACGACCGCCGGGTCCGCAACGTCGCGTCCCTCGGCGAAGTAGGCGCGGTACACCCGCCCGGCGAAGTCGCGCGCCTTGTCCTCGTCGCCGTCGGCAATGAGATGGAAGGCGCGCGCGGCGACCTGCGTGCCCACCGGGAAGTTCTCCGGCAGGCGGAACGGCACCTTGTGGAAGCGGGCCGTGCGCGCGAAGTCGTGCTTCGAGTACTCGCCCTTGATGGGCACCATGGTGAGCGGCGAGGTGCCGATCACCTTGAAGATCGGGCCGAGCAGGATCGGATGCCAGTTCACGGTCCGCCCGTGCCGGGCGGCCACGTCGCCGATCAGTTGCGAGGCGACGTAGCCGTACGGCGACGTGAAGTCGAACCAGAACTCGATGGGCGAGGGCATCGCTCAGGGCTGCGGCGAGGCGCCTTCGGCGGGCTCTGCACCGGGCTTCGTCTCGACGAGCTGCAGCGGCTCAACGGATGCGGAGGCGGCGATCGCCTGGCGGCGGCGACGCACCGGCTGGCGCGGCGCCTCGGCCTCGAATACCGGCTGCACGAGTGCGGCGGCCTTCTCGGCGGCCGTCTCGACGAGCTCGAGCGGTTCCGCCGGCGGCGGCGCGGCCTCGTGACGGCGGCGGCGCACGGGGCGGTGTGCCTCGTCCTCGGCCTTGTCGTGCTCGCTCACCACGTTGTAGGTGGCAGGCGGAGGGGCGAACGAGGCGATGACCTGCGGCTCGCGCGGCAGCGGGATCGCCACGACCTCGGGCTCGGGCGCGTGCGTGGCCGGTTCGACCGCCACGGGTTGCGCGACGATCGGCTCGGGAACGGGGGCGGCGGGGACGGCTGAGGCTACCGGGAACGCGGCCTCTTCCACCGCGCGCCTCGGCTCCCTTGCGGGCCTCGGTTCTCTCGGGGGCCTCGGCTCTCTCTCAGGCCTTGGCTCCCTGTCGGGCCTCGCGGGCGCCTCGGCGTCCGGTGCGGCTTCGTTCTCCGATTCCGCCGGGAAGTCGGCACGCAGCTCGGCCATCGTCTCCGGTCCGCGCTCGGCCCGGTCGCCCCGGCCTCCGCGGCCGCGGCCACGACGGCGGCGCCTGCCGCCATCGCCCTCGCCACCGGCGTCTTCGCCGGGCGGCGGGACGGGATGCGCCGTGAGCACGGCTACGGGCTCGTCGGCGCCGGCGGTGACAGGGTGCTCGGCTTCGCGGGGAGCGCGCGGTTCGCCGCCCTGCGGGCCACGGCGGCCGCGGTCGCCACGGCCTTCGCCGCGGCCTTCACCGCGGGATTCGCCGCGACCGTCGGCACGGGGTTCTCCGCGGCCTTCGGCACGAGGCTCTCCGCGGCCTTCGCCGCGGGGTTCGCCACGACGGCCTTCGCCACCGCGGCCTTCGCCACCGCGGCCTTCTCCACCGCGGCCTTCTCCACCGCGGCCCTCGCCGCGACGGCCTTCGCCGCCACGACCTTCGCCACGCTTGCCGTCACCGCGCCCGCCGCGACCTTCGCCGCGCTTGCCGTCACCGCGCCCGCCGCGACCTTCGCCGCGTTCCTTGCGCAGGATCCCTTCGGCCGGCGCGGCCTCGGTGGCCGGCGCCGGGATGGAGGCGACCGATGCGGACTCGGGCTTCCGGAACCAGCCGAAGATGCGTTCGATGAGACCGCCGCGCGGTTCCTCGCGCGGGGCGGCAGCCGCTGCGGCGGGAATCGCCGCGGCGGCCAGGGGCTCGGCAGCGGGCGCGGACTGCGGCGCCGGCTGGTCGGGCGTGATGCCCTTCACCAGCGGCTCCGGCCGGGCCGCGGGCTTGTCGTCCTTGTCCTTCGCGGGCGAGCCGCGGCCGGGGCGGCGATCTTCCTCCTCCTCCTCGGGGATGCCCACCATCTCGTAGCTGGGCACCTGCGCGTCGAGGAGCGGCGAATCGTGGCGCAGGCGCTCGATGTGGTAGTTGGGCGTCTCGATCGCGGGGTTCGGGATGAGGAGCACCCCCACCTTGAAGCGCGCCTCGATCTTGATGATCTCCGAGCGCTTCTCGTTGAGGAGGTAGGTCGCCACGTCCACGGGAACCTGCACGCGGACGGCGGCGGTCGACTCCTTCATCGCCTCCTCCTGCAGGATGCGCAGGACATGCAGCGCGGTCGAGGCGATGTCGCGGATGAAGCCCGTGCCATGGCAGCGCGGGCAGGCCGAATGGGTGGTCTCCTCCAGCGACGGCTGAAGGCGCTGGCGGGAGAGCTCGAGAAGGCCGAAGCGCGAGATCTTGCCGACCTGGACGCGCGCGCGGTCATGGCGCAGCGCGTCGCGCAGGCGGTTCTCCACCTCGCGCTGGTTCTTCGCGCTCTCCATGTCGATGAAGTCGATGACGATCAGGCCGCCCAGGTCGCGCAGGCGAAGCTGGCGGGCGATCTCGTCGGCGGCCTCGAGGTTCGTGTTGAACGCGGTCTGCTCGATGTCGTGGCCGCGGGTGGCGCGGGCCGAGTTCACGTCGACGGAGACGAGGGCCTCGGTGTGGTCGATCACGATGGCGCCGCCGGAGGGCAGGGTGACGTCGCGGCGGTAGGCGCTCTCGATCTGGTGCTCGATCTGGAAGCGCGAGAAGAGCGGCACGTCGTCGCGGTAGAGCTTCACCTTGTTCACGTTGGCGGGCATCACCGTGGTCATGAACGCGATGGCCTGCTCGTGGATGTGCGGCGTGTCGACGAGGATCTCGCCGATGTCGGGCTGGAAGAGGTCGCGGATGGCGCGCACGACGAGGCTCGACTCGAGATAGATGAGGCAGGGCCCCTTCTCCTCGCTGGCCGCGCTCTCGATCGCGTGCCAGAGCTGCAGGAGGTAGTTCAGGTCCCACTGCATTTCCTCGAGCGTGCGGCCTATCCCCGCGGTGCGGGCGATGAGGCTCATTCCCTCGGGGACCTGCAGCTGGTCCATGACCTCGCGCAGCTCGTTGCGGTCCTCGCCCTCGATGCGGCGCGACACCCCGCCGCCGCGCGGGTTGTTGGGCATGAGGACCAGGTAGCGGCCGGCGAGCGAGACGTAGGTGGTCAGCGCCGCGCCCTTGTTGCCGCGTTCGTCCTTGTCGACCTGGACGATCATGTCCTGGCCGACGCGCAGGTGCGTGGACATCTTCGAGCGGCCGTACTCGCCCTCGTCGTTGACCATGAACTGCTTGGCGATTTCCTTGAAGGGCAGGAAACCGTGGCGCTCGCCGCCGTAGTCGACGAAGGCCGCCTCGAGGGAGGGCTCCACGCGGGTGATGACACCCTTGTAGATGTTGCTCTTGCGCTGTTCCTTGCCGGCGGACTCGATGTCGAGGTCGATGAGCTTCTGACCGTCGACGATTGCGACCCGGAGTTCCTCCGCCTGGGTCGCGTTGAAAAGCATGCGTTTCATCGTTCTTCTCTCCCGCGCTCGAAACACGGAAGAGGGCCCGTTCGGACGGGGCCCGGGACGAGAGGTATCAGGAATCGAGTCTTGACTGCATCAGGTGCGTGCGAGTGAAGGGGGGCGAATCGCTGAAAAGACTTTCGTCTGGCGCGCCGCGGGTGGAGCGAGCGGCACGCCGGGAATCTTTAGCGTGAAATCGAGCGCGTCAATTCGTTTACCATCGCTGCTTGGATCGGCCGGTGAGCGAAGTTAACCGGCTCAGGAAGCCTTTGCGCGGCCCCCTCTTTCCGTTGACCTGGCGAAGCGCTTTAGCGCGCCACCCTGCGAGCGCATCCGCCCGCGAGGCTTTCAAATCAACAAGATATTAGTATAGCGCCCATGAAGGTCGAAGGCAAAGACGTTGCGGCGGCCGAGCGGGCCGTGCGCTGGATCGAGGTGGACGAGGGCGGAGCCGGGCAGCGCGTCGACAATTTCCTTCTCGCGCGCCTGAAGGGCGTTCCCAAGAGCCACGTCTACCGCATCCTGCGCAGCGGCGAGGTGCGCGTGAACTCGGGCCGCGTGGCCGCCTCGCACCGGCTGGCGGTGGGCGACCGCATCCGCGTCCCGCCGGTCCGGCTGGCCGAGCGGGAGGCGGGGGACGCGCCGGCCGCCGCGCTGGAGCTCCCGGTGCTCTTCGAGGACGACCACATCCTGGCCGTCGACAAGCCGGCGGGGCTGGCCGTGCACGGCGGCAGCGGCATCGCCCACGGCGTCATCGAGAGGCTGCGCGCCGGCCGCCCGGAGGCGAAGTTCCTGGAGCTCGCCCACCGCCTGGACCGCGAGACTTCCGGCGTGCTGCTGCTCGCCAAGAAGCGCTCCGCCCTCACGGCGTTGCACGAGGACCTGCGCGAGCGGGCCATGGACAAGCGCTACCTCGTTGCCGTGGACGGGCGCGTGCGCGACCTGATGCGGCGCGTGAAGGTGGCGCTGCGCAGGTACTCGACGGCCGAGGGCGAGCGGCGGGTGGCGGTGGACGAGCGCGAGGGGCAGGAGGCCGAGACCATATTCCGGCGCCTGGCCCGATCCGGGGAGTTCTCGCTGCTCGAGGCCGAGCTCCTCACCGGGCGCACGCACCAGATCCGCGTGCACCTCGCCCACATCGGTCACCCGGTCCTCGGCGACGACAAGTACGGCGACTTCACCCTCAACAAGGCCCTGCGCAAGCTCGGGCTGAAGCGCATGTTCCTGCACGCGGCGCAGCTTTCCTTCACGCACCCCGCCACGGGCGAGCCGGTGACGGTCCGCTCGCCGCTGCCCGCCGAGCTCGAGGCCTTCCGCCGGTCGACCTTCGGGGACGGGGAGCCGTCGTGAGCCGCTACGAGCTGGTGATCTTCGACTGGGACGGCACGATCATGGACTCCACCGGGCTCATCGCCTGGTGCATCCAGGAGTCCTGCCGGGAGATGGGGTTGCCGGTGCCGCCGGAAAGCGAGGCCAAGTGGGTGATCGGGCTGGGATTCATCCAGTCCGTCGAGCACGTGGCGCCCGGCCTGGACCGGGAGCGGCAGGTGGCGCTCGCGGAATCCTACCGGCGCCATTTCGTGGCCCGGGAGCACGAGGCACCCCTCTACGAGGGCATCACCGACCTGCTGGCAGGGCTGCGCGGCCGCGACCGGCGCCTGGCGGTGGCCACCGGCAAGGCGCGGCGCGGCCTGGACCGCGCGCTCGCCGCCTCGGGCCTGGGGCCGTTCTTCGAGGCCACGCGCTGCGCTGACGAGGGCTTCCCCAAGCCGCACCCGGACATGATCCTGAGGCTCCTCGAGGAGACCGGCGTCGAGCCCTCGCGCGCCGTGATGATCGGCGACACGACCCACGACCTGGAGCTCGCCGCCAACGCCGGCGTGGACGCGGTGGCGGTGAGCTACGGGGCGCACGGCGAGGAGCTGCTGCGCGCGCGCGCGGCGAGGCACTACGCAGCGTCCGTCGCGGAACTGGCCCTGTGGCTCCAGCGGCACGCGTGATCTGCGAGGCGGCCGCGCTGGCCGAGGGCGGGGCGGGGGTGCGCTTCGACTGGACGCCTGCCGGCGGGGAGGGCAAGGGCTTCGTGGTGCGCCACGACGGCGCGGCGCGCGCCTTCGTGAACCGCTGCCCCCACCTCGGGGTCGAGCTCGACTGGCTTCCCGGGGAGTTCTTCGAGGAAACCGGGCTATACTTGGTGTGTTCGACGCACGGCGCGATCTTCGATCCGTCAACCGGCCTGTGCGTCGCGGGCCCCTGCCGCGGCGCCCGGCTCGAGGCGATCGCCGTCGAGGAGCGCCAAGGCCGGATTCTCATACACGACGATTGCCCGGCACCCGCCCGCGGGGGCGGCTCCGGGGAGCAGCCATGACCGAACCCACCCCACCCAGCTGGGAACGCGCCACCCTCGAGAAGATCGCGCTTCGCGCGCTCGACGAGCAGCGCCGCGCGCGCCAGTGGACCACCCTGATCCGCCTGCTCTGGCTCACGCTGCTATTCATCGTCGTCGCCTCGGCGCTCGGCTGGATCGGCGGCTCGTCCAAGGAGCCGATGCGTTCCGGCAAGCACACCGCGCTGGTCGACCTGCGCGGCGTGATCGGCGTGGAATCGCGCGCCAGCGCCGACATGATGATCCAGGCGCTCAACGCCGCGTTCAAGGACAAGCACACGCAGGGGGTGGTGCTGCGCATCAACAGCCCCGGCGGCAGCCCGGTCCAGTCGGGCTACATCAACGACGAGATCCGGCGACTGCGCGCCAAGTACCCCGACGTGCCGCTGCACGCCGTCGTGCAGGACCTGTGCGCCTCCGGCGGCTACTACGTCGCCGTCGCGGCCGACCGCATCTACGTCGACAAGGCGAGCCTCGTGGGCTCCATCGGCGTGATCATCTCCGGGTTCGGCTTCACGGGAACGATGGAGAAGCTGGGCGTGGACCGGCGGGCCTACACGGCGGGCGAGAACAAGGACTTCCTCGACCCCTTCGCCCCGGAGAACCCTGCGCACACGGAGCACGCGAAACGCATGATCGGCGAGATCCACCAGCAGTTCATCAAGGTCGTGCGCGAAGGGCGCGGCAACCGCCTCAAGGAATCCCCGGAAATCTTCTCCGGCCTCGTCTGGACGGGCGAACGCGCGGTGCAGCTGGGCCTCGCCGACGGCTTCGGCAGCCTGGATTCCGTGGCGCGCGACGTGATCAAGGCCGAGAACGTGGTCGACTTCACCCCCGACGAGAACTACCTCGAGCAGATCACGAAGCGGCTGGGCGCCGGCGCCGCCGAGTCCCTGGCGCGCTCCCTCGCGGAGCTGCCGGCGCGCGCCGCGGCCACCCTGCGCTAGGGCGATGGACCGGGTCCTGCGCGCCATCAACGACTTCCTCGGCCGGTCCGAGACCGCGCCCGCGGCCGCCGACGAGCTGAGCCTCATCCGCGAAGCCTTCGACCAGACCTCGGTGGGCCTCACGCTCGTGTCGCTGGAGGGCGAGTTCTTCCTCGCGAACCGCGCCTTCTGCGAGCTTTCCGGGTTCGCCAAGGAGGAGCTTTCCGGGGCCAGCTGCTGCCTGGTCTCCCACGCCGAGGACGTGGAGGCCGACCGCGCCTCGCTCGCCGGCGCGTGCCAGGGAGAGGCGCCACCGTCCGTCGAGAAGCGCCTGCGCCGGCGCGACGGCTCGACCGTGTGGGTGCGGCGCACGCCGGGGCTCATGCGCGACGCCTCCGGAAACCCGAAGTTCGTCGTGTGCGCGTACACGGACCTCACCGAGCAGCGCGCGCGGGACCGGGCGCTGCAGTCCACCAACCGCTTCCTGTCGGCGATCATCGAGAATTCGCCCGTGGCGATCTACGCCACCGACCTCGACGGCACCATCACCCTGTGGAACCCGGCCGCGGAGCGGACCTTCGGATTCACGCGCGGGCAGGCCCTAGGCCATCGCGCGCCGTTCGTGCCGCCGGAAAGGAAGGATGAGGCGGCGTCGCTGCGCAGCCGCACGCTCTCCGGCGAGGTCCTCACGAACCTGGAGCTCCAGCGCCGCCGCGCCGATGGCTCGACCATCGACATCAACGGGTCGGCCGCGCCGCTGCGCGACGAGGAGAACCGCATCGTCGGCATGATCGTCATGTGCATCGACGTGACGGAGGCCAAGCGGACCGAGGCCGCGTTCAGGGAGCAGCTGCACTTCACGCGATCGCTCATCGACGCGATCCCCAACCCGGTCTACTACAAGGACGTCGAGGGCCGCTACCGGGTCTACAACCGCGCGTGGAACGAGCTTTGGGGCGGCGACCGCGACTGGGTGGGCAAGACCGTGCACGACATGTTCGACCCCGGGATCGCCGAACTCCACGATGAGCGCGACCGCCCGCTCTTCCGCGAGCCATCGTCGGTCCGGTACGAGGTCCTCATGCCCACGCGCGACGGCCGCGAGCGCGAGATGCTCTACAACAAGGTGAGCTTCGTCGACCAGGCGGGCAAGGTCGCCGGCGTGATCGGCACGATCACCGACGTGACCGCCTACAAGGAGGCCGAGCGGGCGCTGGAGGCGAGCGAGGCGCGCTTCCGCGTGCTCACGGAGAGCGGGCTGGACCTCATTTCCGTGCTCGCGCCGGACGGGACGATCCTCTACCAGAGCACCGCCCTGAAGAACCTGCTGGGCTACGAGCCGGCGGAGACGCTGGGCAGGAACGTCTTCGAGCTCGTGCATCGCGACGACGCGGACGCCGCGAAGGCGGCCTTCCGGCGCATCCTCGAGACGAGCCACTTCCGCGAGCCCCTCGAGTTCCGCATCAGGAACCGCGACGGCCAGTGGCGCACCTTCGAGTCGCTGGGCACCAACCGCGTCGACAACCCGCACATCCGCGGCGTCGTGTTCAACTCGCGCGACGTCACCGACCGCAAGGCCATCCAGCAGCGC
>JAABQW010000317.1 GCA_011391275.1 Betaproteobacteria bacterium | reverse complement strand
GCAGGACGACCGCAACGTGGTGGCGCGCTGGACCAAGCTCGCCGAGGAGCACGGCGTGGACCTCGTGGTGTGCGTGGCCGCGGCGCTTCGCCGCGGCATCGTCGAGCAGAACCTGGCCACGGGATTCCGCATCTCGGGGCTGGGCCAGCTCGTGGAATCGGCCATCCAGTCGGATCGGCTCGTCGTTTTCGGGGACTGAGGAAGCATGGACGAGACCGGCACCGTCAAGAAATTCCTGTTCGTCAACCGCAAGGCGCCCTACGGGAGCGTGTACGCGCTCGAGGGGCTCGAGGTGGTGCTCATCAGCGCCGCCTTCGACCAGGACGTGGGCCTCGCCTTCCTCGACGACGGGGTGTACCAGCTCGCCAAGGGGCAGAACACCAAGGCGATCGAGACCAAGAACTTCTCGCCCACCTACCGCGCGCTGGAGGGCTACGACATCGAGAAGCTCTACGTGGAGCGCGAGTCGCTCGAGGCCCGCGGCCTCACCGAGGACGACCTCCTGGTCGACGTGCAGGTCCTCGGCGCCTCCGAGATGGCGGCGCTGATGGACGAGATGGACGTGATGATCAGCTTCTGAAGACACCGAGGCCCGCGAAAATGCTCCACATCGTCAACAAATCCCCCGGCGAGCGCGCCACGCTCTACAGCTGCCTCGCGCACGTCCGTCCCGGCCACTCGGTGCTCCTGATCGAGGATGCCGTCTACGCCGCCACCAAGGGGCACGCCGCCGCCGCGAAGATCCAGGCGGCGCTCGCCACCGCGAAGGTGTTCGTCCTCACCGCGGACCTCGAGGCGAGGGCCCGCGCGGGCGCCGTCATCGACGGCGTCGTGCAGGTCGACTACCGTGGCTTCGTCGAACTCGTCACCCAGAACCCCCGCGTGCAGTCCTGGCTGTAGCGCGGACCACGGCATACCGCCAAAGAAGCTGAACGCGAAAGGAGAAACGATGGGCACCATCGAAGCAAGCGGCAAGACCTACGAAGTCGACGAGGAGGGCTACCTGGTCGATCTGTCGCAGTGGAACGAGGAACTCGCGGGCGAGATCGCCAAGGCCGAGAAGATCGAGATGAGCGACAGCCACTGGGAAGTCGTGAACTTCCTGCGCGAGTACTACAACGAGTACCAGATCGCCCCGGCGGTGCGCGTGCTCACGAAGGCCATCGGCAAGAAGCTCGGGCCGGAAAAGGGCAGCAACCAGTACCTGTACGAGCTCTTCCCCTACGGCCCCGCCAAGCAGGCGTGCAAGATCGCCGGCCTGCCGAAGCCCACGGGCTGCGTCTGACGACGGCTTCCGGGCGCGGCGAACCGCCGCGCCCGGCCCCCTTTCCCCCATGGCCGCCTTCTTCGCAGGGCTCTTCTACCTCGCCGCGACCGTGCTCGTGGCCGGGCTGGCAGTTCGCATCCGCCAGTACGCCGGCACGCCCGCGCCGCTGAAGATCCCCACCACGCCCGCGCCCACGACCCGCGGGGGCGTGGCGCTGCGCCTCGTGCGCGAGGTGGTGCTCTTCGAGAGCCTCTTCAAGGCGACCCTCTGGACCTGGCTCTTCGGCTGGGTGTTCCACGCCGCGCTGGCACTCGTCCTGCTGCGGCACCTGCGCTACTTCGTCGACCCGGTGTGGGGATGGGTCGCGTTCATCCAGCCGTTCGGCGTCTACGCCGGCTTCGCGATGATCGCCGGCCTCGCGGGCCTGTGGGCGCGGCGCTTCCTGGTCGACCGCGTGCGCTACATCTCGACGCCGTCGGACCACCTGATGCTGGCACTCCTGATCGCGATCGGCGCGAGCGGGCTCGCCATGAAGTACGTCGCGCACACCGACGTCGTCGCCGTGAAGTCCTTCTTCCTGGGGCTGATGGGCCTCCAGGTGCGCCACCTGCCTGCCGACCCGCTCCTCGCGCTGCACCTGGGCCTGGTGGCCGCGCTCATGCTCGTGTTCCCGTTCTCCAAGCTGCTGCACGCGCCGGGGCTCTTCTTCAGTCCCGGCCGCAACCAGGTCGACGACCCGCGCGAGCGCCGGCACCTGGCCGAGTGGGCCGCGCGGCTCGACACGAAATAGGCGCCCGACATGGCCGACGTCACCGCCCCCCCCCTGCGCGAGTTCCCCGTCCCGCCCGCGCTGGTCCCGGACGCCATGGCCGGATCGAGGCCGTACGTGGCCACCGAGAAGATGCAGGAGGCCATCGGCTTTCCCGGCGCGCTGGTCGACGACTGGCACGACAAGGCCATCGCCAAGATGGGCGAGCTGGTCGGCAAGTACCGCAGCCTGCGCGTCTACCTCGACGCCTGCATGCATTGCGGCGCCTGCACGGACAAGTGCCACTACTTCCTCGGCACCGGCGACCCCAAGAACATGCCCGTGGCCCGCCAGGAGCTGATGCGCGGCGTCTATCGCCGCCACTTCACGCTGCCGGGCAAGCTCTTTCCCGCGCTGGTCGGCGCGCGAGAGCTCACGAAGGAGGTTCTCGACGACTGGTACACGTACTACAACCAGTGCTCCGAGTGCCGCCGCTGCTCCGTCTTCTGTCCCATCGGCATCGACACCGCCGAGGTCACCATGGCGGCCAAGGAGATCCTGGACAGCGTCGGATACGGCCAGAAATACTCGAACGAGATCATCGGCAAGGTCCACAGGATCGGCAACAACCTGGGCCTGCCGGGCCCCGCCCTCGAGGACACGCTCCTCGGGCTGGAGGAGGACGTGAAGGACGAGACGGGCGCGGACGTGAAGTTCCCGCTCGACGTGAAGGGCGCCGAGGTGCTGCTCGTCACGCCGTCGGCCGACTTCTTCGCCGAGCCGCACGTGGACAGCCTCATCGGCTACGCCAAGGTCTTCCACGCCGCGGGGATCTCCTGGACGCTCTCCACGCACGCTTCGGAGGCCGGCAACTTCGGCCTCTTCATCGGCAACTACGAGCAGATGCGCACGATCGCGATGCGCATCCGCGAGGCCGCGCTCGAGCTGGGCGTGAAGCGCATCGTCGTGGGCGAGTGCGGCCACGCCTGGCGCGTCGCCTACAGCTTCTGGAACACGCTGGCCGGCATCGGCTCCGGCGCCGACGACCCCTTCGCGCGGATGCTGCAGAGCCAGCTCGACCACAACTACCGGCAGCCCACGCACATCTGCGAGCTCACCTGGGACCTGGTGCAGAAGGGCGCGCTCGTCCTCGACAAGGAGGCGAACGACCACCGCGTCGTCACCTTCCACGACTCGTGCAACGTGGCGCGCGCCTCGCGCATGGGCGACGACCCCGGCGGGCAGTTCGAGATCCCGCGCGCGCTGGTGCGGGCGGTGGCCAACAAGTACGTCGAGATGCGCCCCGGCACCACGCACGAGGCCACCTTCTGCTGCGGCGGGGGCGGAGGGCTCCTCACCGACGAGCTCCTCGACCTGCGCGTCAAGGGCGCCCTGCCGAGGATGGAGTCGCTGCGCGAGATCGCCGACCTGCACGGCGTGAACTTCATGGCGACCATCTGCGCCATCTGCAAGGCGCAATTCACCAAGGTCCTGCCGTACTACGGATTCAACCGGAACATGGTCGGCGGCGTCCACCAGCTGGTGAGCACCGCCATCCGCCTCGGCGCGAAGCAGTAAGCCGCGCCCCGAACCCACACCACACGACACAGAGGATCCCGTGGCCGCCAACCCCCAGGAAACCCAAGCCCTCACCTTCCGACGCTACAAGGACGGCGACGACAAGCCGCCTCGCTGGCAGGAGGTGATCTTCCAGGCGTCGTGGACGCACAAGTGCCCGACGTACATCCAGTCGACCCCGCCGTGCCAGGGCAGCTGCCCCTCCGGCGAGGACATCCGCGGCTGGCTGCAGGTCGTGCGCCAGACCGAGAAGCCGCCGCAGGGCGTGGCCTGGCAGGAGTACGCCTGGCGGCGCCTGACGGAAGCGAACCCCTTCCCGTCGGTGATGGGCCGCGTCTGCCCGGCCCCGTGCGAGACGGGCTGCAACCGCAACGAGGTCGAGGACCACGTCGGCATCAACTCCGTGGAGCACTTCCTCGGCGACTACGCCAACGCCAACAAGCTCGCCTACCGCAAGCCCGAGAAGCAGACGGGCAAGAAGATCGCGGTGCTCGGCGGCGGCCCCGCGGGCCTGTCCTGTGCCTACCAGCTGGCGCTCAAGGGCCACTCGGTCACGATCTTCGACGACCACGAGCACCTGGGCGGCATGATGCGCTACGGCATCCCGGGCTTCCGCACGCCGCGCGACGTCCTGGATGCCGAGATCCAGCGAATCCTCGACCTCGGGGTCGAGACGCGCCTGAAGTGCCGCGTCGGAACCGACATCTCCATGGAGGAGATCCGCAAGGACTACGACTCCGTGTTCCTGGGCATGGGCGCCCAGGGCGGCCGCCCGCTGCCGGTGCCCGACTCGACGGCGCCCAACGTGGTGACGGCGACCTCTTTCCTGAAGGCCTTCAACGACGGGCGCCTGCGCTACGTAGGCAAGCGCGTCGTGGTGGTCGGCGGCGGCGACACGTCGATCGACGTGGCCACCGTCGCGCGCCGCCTCGGCCACATCGAGAACGCGAAGCCCACGGACCTCGAGAAGGCGATCGCCGGCTACATGGCGCACGACGTCGCGCACGTTTCCGCGGCGCAGGGCGCCGAGGTGGTCCTCACCTCCGTGTTCGGCGTCGACAAGATGCAGGCGAACAAGCACGAGATCGAGCAGGCGGCGGCGGAAGGCATCGAGATCCGCGGCGGCTGGGCTCCCGTGGGCCTGGTGAAGGGCCCGGACGGGCGCGCCACGGCGCTGCGCGTCGCGCAATGCGAGGCGAAGTTCGTCGGCGGGAAGCTCCAGATCGACATGAAGCCCGGCACGGAGCAGGACCTCCCGGCCGACCTCATCGTCTCGGCCATCGGCCAGTCCGTCGATTTCACCGGCCTGGAGGAGTTCGACAACGGCAAGGGCGCCATCGCCGCCGACCGCAACTACCGCGTGGCCGGCAAGGAAGGCGTCTTCGCGGGCGGCGACGTGCTGCGACCGCACCTTCTCACCACCGCCATCGGGCACGGCTCGATCGCGGCCGAGGGCATCGACCGCTTCCTTCGCGGCGAGGAGCCCGAGAAGCGCCCGAAGATCGACGTCCACCAGTTCGACCTCATGCGCAAGATGCTCGAGAAGGGGCTGCCGATCGAGAAGGCCACCGAGCCCATGCACGGCACCTGCGACTCGAAGGCCGCGGTGCACAACTACGACAACCGCTCCGACCGCCACATCATCACGCACAAGGAGCTCTTCCTCGGCCACTTCGGCTTCACGCCGCGGGTGAAGCGCAACTTCATCACGCTCACGAAGGAGACGGCGCTCGGCAACTTCGAGGAGCGCCTGGGAGCGCTCGACGAGGCCCAGGCGATCGCCGAGGCCAAGCGCTGCATGAGCTGCGGCCTGTGCTTCGAGTGCGACAACTGCGTGGTGTACTGCCCGCAGACCGCGGTGTTCAAGGTGAAGAAGACCCAGAGCACCACGGGCCGCTACGTCGACACCGACTACGACAAGTGCATCGGGTGCCACATCTGCCGGGACGTCTGCCCGACGGGCTACATCCAGATGGGGCTGGGCGAGTAGGGGGCGCGATGACGGCGGCCGGCTTCCTTCGCGCGATCCTCGCCGCGACGCTCCTCCTGGCGGGGAGCGGCGCCGGCCTCGTCGCGAGCGCCGCAGGCCCGGCCGTGGACGCGGCGCGTTCCGGCCCCTGCGTGGAGGATCCCGCGGTCATGCGCCGCTCGCACATGGACTTCCTCAAGCACGACCGAGACGACACCGTGCGCCGCGGCATCCGCGGCATCAAGCACAGCCTCTCGGCGTGCGTCGACTGCCACGCCAGCAAGGCCGACGGGCGCGTGCTGGGCTCGGAGAAGCACTTCTGCCAGGGCTGCCACACCTACGCCGCCGTGAAGGTCGACTGCTTCGACTGCCACGCCTCCACGGCGCGGCCATCCGCCACGGCCGCCGCGGCGGCGCCGGGGAGGACGCGATGAACCCGGTCGACAAGCGCCGGCGCGAGTTCTTCGGCCAGGCGGCCGCGATCGCCGGCGCCATGATCGCGCCGGGGCTGATGCTCTACGAGTACGCGCAGGCCGGGGACGGCGCTGCGCGGCCGCGGGCACCCGGCGAACCGGTGAACAGCAAGGTTCGCTGGGGCATGCTCATCGACACGACGAAGTGCGCGCCCGGCTGCCGCGACTGCGTGGACGCCTGCAACCGCGAGAACGGCCTGCCAGGGACGACCCGCGCGACGGACTCCCAGTGGATCCGCAAGGTCGACCTGAAGGACCTGAAGACGGGCAAGGCGGTCTCGCTTCCCGTCCTGTGCCAGCACTGCGCCGAGCCGCCGTGCGTTGACGTCTGCCCGACCGGCGCCTCCTTCAAGCGCGAGGACGGGATCGTGCTCGTCGACCGCCACACCTGCATCGGCTGCCGCTATTGCATGATGGCCTGCCCGTACAAGGCGAGGAGCTTCGTGCACGAGAACACAACGGGGCAGAGCCCCGACGTGCCGCGCGGCAAGGGCTGCGTCGAGAGCTGCACGCTCTGCGTGCACAAGGTCGACAAGGGCGGCACGCCCTCGTGCGTCGAGGCGTGCGCGGCCGCCGGCCACCAGGCCATCGTCTTCGGCGACCTGAACGACCCGTCGAGCGAGATCTCGAAGCGGGTCCGGGCGGCGGCGACGACGCAGCTGCGCGCCGATCTCCGCACCGACAACGGCGTGCGCTACCAGGGGCTCTAGGCCATGGAAACGAGATCCGCCCGCCGCGCCTTCTGGACCCTCCTTGCCGCCGGCGGCGCCGTGCTCGCCGTGGCGCTCGGCGCCGCGCACTACATGGAGGTGCACGGCCACGCCGTCACCGGCATGAACAACCAGGTCGTCTGGGGCCTGCCGCACGTCTTCGCGATCTTCCTCATCGTCGCGGCATCGGGGGCGCTCAACGTGGCCTCGATCGGCTCGGTGTTCGGCGAGAGCGACTACAAGCCGCACGCGCCGCTGTCGGTCCTGCTCACCGTGGCGCTGCTGGCGGGCGGGCTCATGGTCCTGGTGCTGGACCTCGGGCGCCCCGAGCGGCTCGTCGTGGCGGCGACCCACTACAATTTCCGCTCGATCTTCGCGTGGAACATGATCCTCTACAACGGTCTCTTCGCCATTTGCGCGCTCTACCTGTGGGCGCTGCTCGAGCGCAGGCTGGGCCGGTTCGCCAGGCCCGTGGGGCTCGCCGCGTTCGCGTGGCGCGTCATCCTCACGACCGGCACGGGGTCGATCTTCGGCTTCCTCGTCGCCCGCCAGGCCTATGCCTCCGGGGTGATCGCGCCGCTCTTCATCGCGCTATCGCTGGCATGGGGGCTGGCCATCTTCCACCTGGCGCAGTGGGGACTCGCGCGCCTGGCCGGCCGGGAGCCGATGGACGCGGAACTGCACGCGCGCGTGCGCCGGCTCCTCGCGATTTTCGTGATCGCCGCGCTCTACTTCGTGGCCGTGCACCACCTGACCAACCTGTACTGGGCGAAGCAGGTCGCCTTCGAGCGCTTCATCCTGGTGAGCGGCGCGCCCTATCCGGCCCTCTTCTGGGCGGGGTACGTCGTCCTCGGAAGCCTCGTGCCGCTCGTGCTCCTCTTCCATCCGCGCCTGTCGGGCGCGCGCGCGACGGCCGCGGCTTCCGTGCTCGTCGCACTCGGCGCGCTGGCCTTCCTGTACGTGTTCATCGTCGGGGGGCAGGCCTTCCCGCTCGAGATCTTCCCCGGCTACGAGGCCGCGAGCACGTTCGGTGACGGGCGGGCGGACGGCTACTCGCCCAGCCTCCCGGAGTTCCTGCTCGGCCTCGGCGGGCTGGCCGCTTCCTTCCTCATCGCGCTCGCGGGCGCGCGCGCGCTGCCCATCCTGGCGCCGGCCAAGGTCGCGATCGCGGCGCCGGCGCCGGCCAAGTAGCCCTGCCGGGCGCCCCATGAGCGGGATCCTCGTTTCCGCCGCCTGGCGCTCGTCGGGCAAGACGACCGTGGCCACCGGGCTCATCGCCGGCCTGGTCGGGCGCGGCCTCTCGGTACAGCCGTTCAAGAAGGGCCCCGACTACATCGATCCGCAGTGGCTGGGCCTCGCGGCGCAGCGGCCGTGCCGCAACCTCGACCTGCACCTGCAGGGCGACGCGGAGGTCGCCGCGCAATGGGCGAGGTACGCGTCCGGCTGCGAAATCTCGGTCGTCGAGGGCAACCTCGGCCTGCACGACGGGCTGGACCTGGAAGGCTCGGACAGCAACGCCGCGATGGCGAGGAAGCTCGAGTTGCCGGTCGTCCTCGTCCTGAACGCGCGCGGCATGGCGCGGGGTGCGGCCGCGCTCCTGCACGGGCTGGCGACCTTCGACCCCACGGTCCGCATCGCGGGCGTGATCCTCAACCGGGTGGCGGGTGCGCGCCACGAGGGAAAGCTGCGCGCCGCCATCGAGCGCTTCACGCGCATCCCGGTACTCGGCGCGATCGGGGAGGAGCCGCGCCTCGGCGTCGTCGAGCGCCACCTGGGGCTCGTCCCCGCGCTCGAGATGGATGACGCCAGGGCGCGCATCGAGGCCATGCGCGAGGTGGTGTGCGCCGGTGTCGACCTGGACGCGATCATCGCGATCGCCCGCACCGCGGCGCCGGTGAGCGCGCCGCCGGTGCCCGTGCCGGAGCCGATGCCGCCCCTTCGCATCGGCATCGCCCGCGACCGCGCGTTCGGCTTCTACTACGCCGACGACCTCGACGCCTTCCGCGACGCGGGCGCCGACCTCGTTCCCGTGGACACGCTGCGCGACGGGAGCCTCCCCGACGTGGACGGCTTCTTCATCGGGGGCGGCTTCCCGGAGGTCATGGGCGAGGAGCTGGCGGCAAACCGCGCGTTCCGCGAGAGCCTGCGCGCCGGGATCGAGGCCGGGCTTCCGGTCTACGCGGAGTGCGGCGGCCTCATGTACCTCGCGCGCTCGCTGTCGTGGCGCGGGCACACGTGGGAGATGGTGGGCGCGCTGCCCGCCGACGTGGTCATGCACGCGAAGCCCGTGGGCAAGGGCTACGTGCGCCTCGTCGAGACGGGCGAGCATCCCTGGGGGATGGGGGAGGGTACCCCGGTGCGCGCCCACGAGTTCCACTACTCGACGCTTGCGCACGCCGACCCGGAGCTTCGCTACGCCTTCCGGATGGAAAGGGGCGAGGGCGCCGACGGCCGGCGCGACGGCATCGTGCACCGCAACGTGCTGGCGACCTACGCCCACCAGCGCAGCGCCGGCGGCAACGACTGGGTCCGGCGCTTCCTGCGCCACGTGGCGGCCGTGAAGGCGGCGCGCGAAGGCACGGCCGCCGCGGCCGCGGCCGCGGATTGACGAACGACCGGCACGGGCCGGAGAAACGGAAAGCCATGATCACCATCACGCAGGCCGCCGCGGAGCGCATCCGCCAGGCCGCCACCGAGTCGGGCGTCGAGGCGCCGTTGCTGCGCCTGGCGGCGCAGGCCGCGGCCGACGGTTCGGTCGACTTCGGCATGGGCTTCGACCAGTCGCGGCCCGGAGACACCGAGGCCCAGGTCGAGGGAGTCCACCTCGTCGTGGCGGAAAGGAGCCGGCAACTCGTCGCGGGCGTGACGCTCGACTTCGTCGAGGTCGAGCCCGGGGAGTTCCGCTTCATCTTCGTCCGGCCCGGGGAGGAAGGCGAGGCATGAGCGCGCGCGGCGAGGTATTCCTGGTGGGGACGGGGCCGGGCGACCCGGAGCTCCTCACCGTCAAGGCGCAGCGGCTCATCCGCGAGGCCGACGTCGTCCTCTACGACAACCTCGTCTCCGAGGAGATCATGGCACTCGTGCCGCCGGCGGCCGAGCGCATCTACGTGGGCAAGAAGCGCAGCGACCACGCCATGCGCCAGGAGGCGATCAACGAGCTGCTCGTGAAGCTCGCCCGCGAGGGTCGGCGCGTCCTGCGCCTGAAAGCGGGAGACCCCTTCGTCTTCGGTCGCGGCGGCGAGGAGATCGAGACCCTGGGCGCCTCCGGCGTGCGCTTCGAGGTCGTGCCCGGGATCACGGCGGCGCTGGGGGCGGCGTCCTATGCCGGCATCCCCCTCACGCACCGCGACTACGCGCAGTCGTGCGTCTTCGTCACCGGCAACACGCAGGATGGCGCCCTGAACGTCGACTGGGCGGCGATCGTGCGGCCGCGCCAGACGGTCGTCATCTACATGGGGTTCCAGAACCTCGACGAGCTCTGCCGCGAGCTCGTCGCGCACGGCCTCGCCCCCACCACCCCGGCCGCCATGGTCCAGCAGGCGACCACGAGCGCGCAGCGCGTGGTGAGCGCGGACCTCGCCACGCTGGCCGACCGCGCGCACGAGGCGGGGCTCAAGCCCCCCACGCTCATCATCGTGGGCGACGTGGTGAAGCTGCGCGAGCGCCTGGAGTGGTTCGACGCCAACCGGGCCGGCGCGCGGGGCTGAGAGGGCCGCGCGGGCTTCAGTGCGCGTGCCCGGAGAACTTCCGGCCGACCGCGTAGACGGCAGCCTCGACGCGCGAGGTCAGGTTCAGCTTCGACAGGATGTGACGCACGTGCAGCTTCACGGTGTCGTGGCTGATGTCGAGCGCCTTGGCGATGCCCTTGTTGCTCAGGCCCTGGGCGATGTAGCCCAGGATCTCCAGCTCGCGCTCGGTGAGGGCGCGGCCTTCCTCGCGCCCGGAATGGGCGCCCAGCAGGTGGGTGAGCTTCGTCGCCATGGCGGGTGCGACGACGAGCTCGCCCTTCACCGCGCGCTTGATGGAGTCGACGACGTCGTCCGGGTCCATGTCCTTCAGGAGGTAGCCCCGCACCCCCGCCCGCATGGCGTTGGCGAGGTCGTCGTGGGAGTCGCACATGGTGAGGATCACGGCGGGGGTTTCCATGCCCTCCTCGCGGATGCGCTTGAGGAGCGAGAAGCCGTGCATCGCGGGCATGCGCAGGTCCATGATCATGAGGTCGGGCTTGAGCTCCTTGAGCAGCTTCAGGGCCGCGTCGGGCTCGCCCGTCGCGCCCACCACGCGGATGCCCGCCCGGTGCTCGAGCAGTTCCGCGAGCCCGCGGCGGCAAAGCCCGTGGTCATCGATCAGCACGACGCGGATGGGGGTGTCGCTCATGGCTCTGTCCGTGGTTCCGGGGACTGCGGGATGGAGAGGCAGACCTGCGTGCCCTTGCCCGGGGCGCTCACGATGCGCAGCCGCCCCCCGATGCGCCGGGCGCGCTCGCGCATGATCTCGAGGCCGTAGTGCTCGCCGTTGCCGGCGCCGGCGCGGCGGCGTGCGATGCGGGCGCCGGAGCCGTCGTCCTCCACGCTCACGCGCAGCGACGTCGCGGTGCGCACGAGGAGGACGCGGGCGCTGCTCGCGCCCGCGTGCTTGATCACGTTCGCCAGCGCCTCGCGCACGATCTGGTAGACCTGCGCTTCCTGCTCGGCGGGCAGCCTCAGGTCGCGCGCTCGGTTCTCGATGCGCAGCTCCACGCCGGTGCGGTCGCGGAAGGTGCGCGCGGTGCTCTCCAGCGCATGCACCAGGCCCTGCCGGTCCATGGGCAGGCGGAAATGGGTGATCAGCTGGCGCAGGCCCGCGTGCGCCTCGCTCAGGGACTCCCGGATGTCG
>JAABQW010000316.1 GCA_011391275.1 Betaproteobacteria bacterium | reverse complement strand
CTGTGCGCAACGTGGGCCTATCGCTGAAGCGCGGCGAGGCATTGGGCATCGTGGGCGAATCAGGCTGCGGCAAGTCGATGACGGCGCTGGCACTCATGGGGCTGCTGCCCGCGAACGCCGCGCGCCGGGCCACGACGTTCGGCGTTAGCGGATTCGACATGCTGGCGATGACCGACCGGCAGGTCGCGCACGAGATCACCGGGCGCCGGATGGCGATGATCTTCCAGGAGCCGATGAATTCGCTCAACCCGGTCTACACCATCGGCCGGCAGCTGACCGAGACCATGCTGATGCGTGGTGGCGCGTCGGTTTCGGCCGCCACCGAGCGTGCGCTCTTCCTGCTCGACAAGGTGGGCATCCCGGCCGCCGCCAGCCGGCTGCATCAGTATCCTCACCAGCTTTCGGGCGGGCAGCGGCAGCGCGTGATGATCGCGATGGCGCTGATGAACGAACCGGACCTGATCATCGCCGACGAGCCGACCACCGCGCTCGACGTGACGATCCAGGCGCAGATCCTGCGGCTGCTCGCAGACCTGCAGCGTGAGTTCGGGATGGCGATGATCCTCATCACCCACGACCTGGGGATCGTGTCGCGCACGGTCGACCGGATCGCGGTGATGTACGCGGGAGAACTGGTCGAGACGGGTACCGTGCGCGAGGTGCTGGACGACCCGCAGCATCCGTATACGCGCGGGCTGCTCGACTGCGTGCCTGGCGCCAAGCGCGAGGCGGGCCACCGCTTGGGCAGCATCCCTGGCCTGGTTCCCTCGCTGGTGGGCAGAATCGCCGGGTGCGCCTTCGCCAACCGGTGCACCCGGGCGGCCGAGGTGTGCCGAGGTGAACCGCCGCCCATGCATGCGAACGGCGACGGAACACACCTCTTCCGCTGCGTGCTGCCCGGCGGGTGGAGCCGCGAGTTTGGTGACGTGCATCGTGGCACGCGGCGCGAGGTGCCGTCGCAGGACGGCGCAATCGCGGCGCCCCAGCCGGTGCTTGTGGCGAGGAACGTGAGCTGCAGTTTCGTCGTGCAGCGGTCGATCTTTGCCCGCCCCAAGCGCCTGCAGGCTGTCGAGGACGTGAGTCTCGAGTTGATGCGCGGCGAGGTCCTGGCGCTGGTCGGCGAATCGGGGTGCGGAAAGACCACGCTTGCGCGGCTTCTGCTGGGATTGCACCGGGCGGATTCCGGCCAGGTGCTTCTCGACGGACGCGACCTGGCCAGCGTGCCCGCGCTCGAGCGCACGCGACGCATCCAGCCCGTGTTCCAGGATCCCTATTCCTCGCTCAACCCGCGCAAGACCATCGGCGAGACCGTCATTCGGCCTCTTGAGATACACGGTATCGGCACCGCGGCCGAGCGGCGCGCGCGCGCCGAACGAATGATGGATCTGGTGCAACTGCCGCGACGGATGTTCCACACCTATCCCAGCCAGGTCTCCGGCGGGCAGCGGCAGCGGGTCGCGATCGCGCGCGCACTGGTCACCGAGCCCGCGCTGCTGATCTGCGACGAGCCCACGTCGGCGCTCGACGTGTCGGTGCAGTCGCAGATCCTGAACCTGCTACTCGACCTGCGCGACGAGCTCGGGCTCACCTACCTGATCATCACCCACGACCTGAGCTTGGTGGAACACATGGCCTCGCGGGTGGCGGTGATGTATCTGGGCCAAATCGTGGAGTTCAGCGACAAGGCGAGCCTGTTCGAGGCGCAGCGCCATCCGTACACCCGCGCGCTGCTGCGTTCGCTGCTCACGATGGCGCCCGGCCAACCGGTCCCGGATTCGCGCATGGGAAGCGCCTTTCCCAATCCGTTGGAAATGCCCTCCGGATGCCGTTTCCACCCGCGTTGTCCCGAGGTCCGGGCCCGTTGCCGGGGAGAAATGCCCGGACTGGGGGCCGAGCAGGTGCGGTGCTTCTTTCATGACGAGATAGGAAGACGATGGACCGCGGAATCGATCTGCGCATGAGCCTTGCGGAAATCAGTGCCCTGTTCGCGCCGCGCAGCCTTTGGCAGACCTGGCTCGACATCGAGGCAGCGCTCGCCGAGGTGCAGGCGGAACTCGGCATCGTGCCGGCCGCGGCGGCCAGGGAGATCCGCCGCAAGGCGAGCTTCGAGCACATCGACATAGACGGCCTCGCCGAGGACATGCGCCGCACGCGCGCGCCGATCGTTTCGCTGGTCAATGCGCTGGTCGCGGCATGCGAGGGCGACGCCGGCGGCTACGTGCACTGGGGCGCCACAACCCAGAACGTGATGCAGACGGGGCGTACGATGCAGATGAGGCGCTCGCATCGCGCCTTCATGGCACGGTTCGCCGATGTGCTGGAGCGGCTGGCGGCGATGGCCGACGACGGCGCGGACATGCTGATGGCGGGGCGCACCAACCAGCGCCGCGCGCTGCCCATCACCTTCGGCTTCAAGGTGGCCGGCTGGATCGACGAGATGCTGCGGCATCGCGATCGGCTGGAGGGCGCCGAGCCGCGCATCTTCCTGTCGCTTTGGGGTGGCGCAGTGGGCGCGATGCACGCCTTTGGCGAGCACGGACCCGAAATCAACCGGCGACTGTCGCAGCGGCTCGGCCTTCGGCCCATGGCAGTGCCATCGCGGGCGGCCATGGACCAGTTCGCCGAGTACGTGATGCTGCTCGCGATGCTGAGCGCCACCTGCTCCAAGATCGCGCGCGAACTCTACTCGCTCATGGCCGACGAATTCGCCGAGGTCTTCGAGGACCTGGGCGTGGAGGTCATCGGTTCCAGCACCATGCCGCAGAAGGTCAATCCCAAGGTGGCGGTCCAGGTGATCGCGCTTGCCGCCCGCTTGCGCAGCCAGGTGCCGCTTGCGCTTGAGGCCATGCAACCCACTCGTGAGGGCGACGCGGCCAACAACCAGATGCTCAGCGCACTGATCGACACGGTCTGCCCCCTGTCCTATGAACTCATCGCGACGATGGACGATCTCCTCGACCGCACCCGGTTGGTGCCGGGGCGGATGCGCGCCAACCTGGATGCCTCGGGGTCCGCCATCGTGGCGGAAAACGCGATGATGGTCCTGGCGCCAGCCATCGGCCGGACGCAGGCGCACGATTTGCTGCATCACGCGGTTGCCGAGGTGATTCGCGACGGCGCGGACATGGTCGAATTGTTGCTGCATGATCGCTCGGTGCGCGACCAGATTGGCGAGGAAGCGCTTCGCGCGGCCCTCGACCCTGCCTTGTACGTGGGGCACTGCCGGGCCATGGCGCGCGAGCAGGCTGTCGCTGCCCGGCAGGCGGCTGCGCGAATCCATGCGGCGAACGCGCCGGGCGCCGCGTGATCGCCATGGGACGCTTGTTGCCTTCGGCATTGCTTGTCGTCCTGGCCGGGTGCGCCCACTTTGCCGATGCGCCGGGCGCGAGCGGGATCCTGGAATTCTCGCTGCCCACGGCGCGCGGCGCCCTTCCGGTGCACGTGTTCGTGCCGGAGCAGGGTGCGCGCAAGGCGCCGGTCTGGGTCGTCATGCACGGTCAGCGCCGCGATGCCCGTGCCTATTTCCAGACCTGGCTTGCGCACGCGCGAGCGCATGAAGCAATATTGGTGGTGCCTGAATTCGAAAAGGCGAAATGGCCGAAGTCGACGCATTACCAGCTGGGCAATGTGAGGACGCGCCAAGGCAACGCGGTGCCGCGCGACGAGTGGGCCTTTACCGTGGTGGACCGGGCCGTGGACGAGGCCCTGCGTCGCGCCGGACGATCGCGCGAGTCGGCGCGAATTTCGTTTTACGGGCATGGCGCGGGCGCGCAATTCGTGCAGCGTTACGTGCTGCATACCGGAGGGGCGGGCGTTCGCATCGCCATCGCCGCCAACGCGGGCTGGTACCTGCTGCCCGAGGCCACTTTCGATTTTCCCTATGGATTGCGCGATGCGCCGATTCCCGACAGCCGGCTGCGCGAGGCGCTCGCCGCGCCGCTGCTGATCCTGCTCGGCCAGGCGGACCTGCGCGCCGACGGCGTGATTCGGCGAAACGCCCAGGCCGACGCCCAGGGCACCGATCGCTTCAGTCGCGGGCGCTATTTCTTCGAGAGGTCCCGCGCGGCCGCCGACCGGTTGGGCGTGGCGCTGAATTGGAAGCTGGAGGAAGTTCCGGGTGCGGGACACGGCGACGAGGCCATGTTGCCCGCGGCGGTCGCGCGGCTGAACACCGCGTCCGCCAATTCCGACTGAAGGTCGCCCCCGGTGCGCCTCAGTCGCTGACCTTGCGCGGTTTTCGGCCGGTCCGCGAAAAGGCCGCGTCGTAGACCGCGTTGGGGAGCGCGGCGAGCAGTTTCGCCACGAGGGCCATAGGCCAGGGAATGACGGCGTAGCTCTTGCCCGCGCCCACCACGCGCGCGAAGCGCCGCGCGAAGTCCTCCGCCGTGATGATGAACGGCATCGGGTAGGGGTTCTTCTCGGTCATGGGTGTGGCGATATAGCCGGGGCAGACGGTCGCCACCTTCACACCCGTGCCGCGCAGTTCTACCCGCAGGCTTTCGAGATACCGGATGGCCGCGGCCTTCGAGGCGCTGTAGGCCCCGGCGCCGGGCAGCCCGCGGTAGCCGGCCACGCTCGCCACGCCCGCGAGCGTCCCGCGGCCGGCCTTGCGCATCGGGGCCACGAAGGGATGGAAGGTGTTCACCATCCCCACCACGTTGATGTCCAGGATCTGCCGGAAGACCTCGGCGTCGTCGGCGTGCTCGGTGAGGGTGCCGTGCGAGACGCCGGCGTTGGCGATCACGAGGTCCGGCACGCCGTGCTTCGCCATGAAATCGGCTGCCGCGGCCTTGAGGGCCCCGAGGTCGCGCACGTCGGCTGTGTAGGTCTCGGCGCCTGCAGGCAGCGAACGGCCCAGGGATTCGAGGAGGTCGGCGCGCCGGGCGACCAGCCCGAGCGTGGCGCCGCGGGCGGCATAGTGGCGGGCCAGCGCCTCGCCGATTCCGCTGCTCGCGCCCGTGAGGAAGACGACCATTCAGCGCAAAGGGATGCCTGGAAAAAAGGGGTCAGATCCCTATATTGGGCCGGTCCTGCAGGACCGGCCCAATAAAGGGATCTGACCCCTTTTTCCCAGGCATCACTCTTGCATTTACTTCGCGGCGACGGGTTTCGCGGCGACGGGCTTCACGGCCGCGGGAGCCGCGGCGGTCGTGCCCATGTCCCTGCGGGCCATGGCGATCAGTTGCTCGAGCACGGGGATCACGCGCTCCGGGCCGCCGGCGTGGCCGGTGGAGGTGACGTACTTGCCGTTCACGATGACCATCGGCACGCCGTCGACCTTGTAGGAGCCCATGAGCTGCTGGGCGCGCGAGAGCTTCGACTGTACGCTGAAGGATTTCGCAACGGCCTCGTATTGCGCCGGGTCGACGCCGTTCTTGGCCAGCCACGCTTCGCGCGGCTTCTGGTTGGCGAGGTTGACGTTGTCCTTGTGCATCGCGTCGAAGGCCTTGGTGTGCAGGGTGTCGAGCTTGCCCATCGCCTCGAACGAGTAGTACATCAGCGCGAGCTGCGTCCACGCGCCGCTGCCCACGCCGGGGATGCGCTTGAAGGTCACGTCGGCCGGCATCTTCTTCGCCCAGCTCTCGAGGAAAGGCTCGAGCTTGTAGCAGTGGCCGCAGGCGTAGGAGAAGAACTCGATCACCTCGACCTTGCCGCCGCCGTCGGTGGCCTGCGGGGGGGTGAGGAGGGTGAATTCCTGCCCCTGGCGGAACTGGGCGTGGGCGGTCCCGGCCATGAGGCCCAGCGTGGCGAGGGAAAGGGCGAGGATTCGGTGCAATGACATGGTCGGACTCCGTCAGCGGTTCTTGGCTTCGTCGGTGCGGATGATGGTCGCGCCGACCCCGTTCTGGGACAGCACGGCCTTGATTCGGTTCGCGTCGTCGAGGTTCTGGTACGGCCCCAGGCGGACGCGGTGCAGGGTGCCCTTGCCGGGCACCTCGGCGGCCTTGACCGAGGCTTCCAGGCCGGTGAACGCGATCTTGGCCTTGAGGTTCTCGGCGTCCTTTTCCTCGCCGAAGGCGCCGGCCTGCAGCCAGTAGGTCTCCCCGGAGTGGGGCTTGGGCTGCGACGGCGACGAGCCCGGGCCGACCTTCGCCGGCTCCCTGGGCTTGACCGCGCCGGACTTCGCTTCCTTGTCGGTGACTTCCTTCTCGCCGGGCAGCATCGTGTAGAACTCGAAGCGCGGCCGTTCGGTCTTCGCCTTGTCGGCCGCCTTGTCCGCGGTGGTCTTCGCCGGCGGCGCCGTGGCGGCCGCGCCCTTGTCGTCGGGCTTCGGCGGCTGCGTCGGGCCGATTTTCGCGAGCGGCTCGATGGGCTTCGCCTTGTCGACGAACGGGTTGGACAGGCGGTTGAGCCACAACGCCACCGCGAGCGCGATGACGATCCCCATGAGCAGCCCGATGATGATGCCGAGAAGCAGGGGGTGGGCCGCGCGGCCCGGCTCGCGCGGCGACGGATTGTTCTTGAAATCCTTCGGCATCTACATCCTCTCCGGCGCGCCCACGCCCAGCACCGCGAGGCCGTTGGCGAGAACCTGTCGCGTTGCGGCGACAAGGGCGAGCCGCGCGAGCTTGACGCCCTCGTCCTCGACGAGGAAGCGCTCGGCATTGTAGTAGGTATGCAGTCGAGCCGCCAATTCGTCGTGCAGGTAGAAGCTCACGAGGTGCGGCGAGAATTCGCGCGCCGCGCGCTCGAGGATTTCCGGGAACTGCGCGAGCGCCTGGGCGAGCGCCGCCTCGTGCGGCGAGCCCAGCGCGGAGAGGTCCGCGCCGGCGAGCACGGACTCGTCGCCGCCCCACTCGCGCAGCACCGAGCAGATGCGCGCGTGCGCGTACTGCACGTAGTAGATCGGGTTCTCGTCGCTCTGGCTCTTGGCGAGGTCGATGTCGAAGACGAGGTGGGAGTCGACCTTGCGCATGATGAAGAACCAGCGCACGGCGTCGCGGCCCGCCTCCTCGACGAGGTCGCGAACGGTGACGTAGGAGCCGGCGCGCTTGGAGATCTTCACCTCCTCGCCGCCCTTCATCACCGTGACCATCTGGTGCAGCACGTAGTCGGGGTATCCCGCGGGGATGCCCGCGGCGAGCGCCTGCAGGCCCGCGCGCACGCGGGTGACCGTGGAGTGGTGGTCCGCGCCCTGCACGTTGACGGCCGAGGAAAAGCCCCGACGAAACTTGGTCAGGTGGTAGGCCACGTCCGGCACGAAGTACGTGAAGGTGCCGTCGGACTTCCTCATCACGCGGTCCTTGTCGTCGCCGAAGTCCGTGGTCCGGAGCCACAGCGCGCCGTCGGCCTCGTAGGTCCTGCCGCCGGCGACAAGCATGCGGACCGTCTCGTCGACCTTGCCGTCGGTGTAGAGCGAGCTTTCGAGGAAGTAGGAGTCGAACTTCACGCCGAAGGCGCGCAGGTCCGCGTCCTGCTCGCCGCGCAGGTAGGCGACCGCGAAGCGCCGGATCGCCTCCAGGTCGTCCCCGCGCCCGTCCTCCGGGTACTCGGCCGCGTAGTCGCGGGCGATGTCCTTGATGTAGTCGCCGCGGTACCAGTCGTCGTGCATGTCGCCGCCCGCCACGAGACCCTTCGCCTCGCGCAGGCGGAACTGCGCGGAAAGCGCCAGGTTGGCGATCTGGTTGCCGGCGTCGTTGTAGTAGAACTCGCGCAGCACCTTCCAGCGCTGCCACTCCAGGAGCGTGGAGATGGCGTCCCCCAGCGCGGCCTGGCGGCCGTGGCCCACGTGCAGCGGGCCCGTCGGGTTGGCCGAGACGAACTCCACCATGATGGTGCGGCCTTCGCCCGAGCGGCCCTGGCCGTACTGCGCCCCGGCGGCCTGGATCGCGGCCACGACGCCGAATCGCGAGGCGCGCGACAGCGTGAAGTTGATGAAGCCGGGGCCGGCGATCTCGGTCTTCGCGATCTCGGGCGCCGCGCCCAGCGCGGCGACGATGGCCTGCGCGGCGTCGCGGGGCTTGCGCCCCACGCGCTTGGCGATCTGCAGCGCCACGTTCGAGGCGAAATCGCCGTGCTCCGCGCTCTTCGGGCGGTCGAGATCGACGGTCACCTCGCCGGCGTCGGGGAAGGCCGTGCGGACGGCTTGGCTCACCAGGTCGGCAAGGCGGGTCTTGGGATCGGCTTCGGTCACGGGCTTGGCTTCGGGCGAAAACCCACTATTATACGGGCCCCCTCCTCCCGGCCCGACCCCCCCCTTGTCCTCGCCCCTCATTCGCTGGATCTCGCGCTGGAGGGAATCCGCCGATCCGCACGTGGGGCTCGATTCCCTCGTGGCTGGCGCGCAGCCCGGCGCCTCCCCCGAGCGGCGGCTCGCCTGGCTGCGCGACCTCTCGGCGTGGGTTCGCGCGGACCTGGGCGACAACGACGAGGCGCGCGCCTCCTCCCAGTCGGTACGGCTGAAGCACCTGCTGGGCGTGCTGGACCGGCAGCCGGAGCGCAAGGCGGCCTTCGCCGAGACGCTGCGAGCGACCCTGGGCCGGCGCGACGCGTTCGACCTCCTCATCGAGACGGGCATGCCGCGCGAGACGGGCTTCCTGGGCGAGTTCGTCCGGCGCGTCTTCGCGAAGCTGCTGCCCGAGCCGCCGCCCACGGACCTCTCCGAGCTCTTCGTGCAGGTGTTCCCCGAGCGCGGGGACGCCGAACGCATGTCCGGCATCACGACGGAGAACTGGCAGGGGATCCTGGCGCTGCTCGGCGACGGCGAGGGCGCCGCGGACTTCCGCGTCGGACTCGCCCAGGCCGCCGGCCGGGCCATCGAGGCCCTCGCGGTGCAGGTCTGCGCGGCGACGATGCCCTCGGTGGTGCGAACGCGCATGCGCGGCGATTCGGCCGCACCCCTGGCGGCCTGGGGCTTGCCCGAGGCGGCGCGAGCCTTCGTCGTGGCGTGCGCCGCGGGCGACCAGGGCCGCCGCACGCAGAAGGGCGAGGCGCTGCGCGCCGTCATCGGCAGCTCCCTCATCGAGACGGAGCAGGCCTACACGCACCTCGACGACCAGGGGGTGAGCATCGGGGTCGTCTACCAGCTCGAGCGCATCAGGGCGCAGCTGCAGCGCGCGGGCGAGCTCACCGAGCTTCTCGCCGCCCCGGAGCACCTCCCGCAGGTCCTGCCCCACTTCATCGCGAGCCTCATCCGCGACGTGCACGACCACCACAGCGTGCGCGCCCTCCTCGGCCAGAACTTCGAGCTGGCCGCGCGCAAGGTCGTGGAGCGCAGCGCGGAGACCGGCGAGCACTACATCACGCGCAACCGCGCCGAGTACCGCGAGATGCTCGCGCACGCGAGCGGCGGCGGCGCACTGCTGGCGGTCACCACGTACGTCAAGTTCGCGATCTCGGCGCTGCACCTGCCGCACTTCTTCGGGGGCGTGCTCGACTCCCTCAACTACGCGGCGACCTTCGTCGCCGTCCAGTTCGCCGGCTTCACGGTGGCCACGAAGCAGCCGGCGATGACCGCGCCCGCGCTCGCCGCGCAGATGAAGGGGCTGGACGATCCCGCGCGGATGGACCGCTTCGTGGAGGAAGTGGCGAATCTCGTGCGCTCGCAGTCGGCGAGCATCTTCGGCAACGTCTTCGTCTGCTTCCCGGTCACGTGGCTGCTCGGCTCGCTCATGTCGGGCCTCCTGGGGCTCAATCCCGTGGACGCGGAGAAGGCCGTGAAAACGATCGACTCGATCTCGATACTGGGCCCGACGGCGTTCTTCGCGGCGTTCACCGGCGTGCTCCTGTGGTTGTCGGCGATCCTCGCCGGCTGGGCGGACAACTGGTTCGCCTACCGCCGGCTCGGCCCCGCAATCGCGAACCACCGGCGGCTGGTGTACGTCTTCGGCCCCTCCACGATGCAGCGGACGGGCGGCTTCCTGTCGCGCGAGATCGCCGGCCTCACGGCCAACATCTCGCTGGGCTTCATGCTCGGGTCGGTGCCGGCGATCCTCGCCTTCTACGGGCTGCCCATCGAGGTGCGCCACGTCACGCTCTCCTCGGGGCAGCTCGCGGCCTCGGTGGTGACGCTGGGCTGGGGCGTGGTCTCGACGGCGCCCTTCTGGCTCGCCGTGACGGGCATCGCGGTGATCGGCGCGCTCAACGTCGGCGTGAGCTTCGCGCTCGCGCTGCAGGTGGCTGTGCGGGCGCGGAGCAACGAGGGCATCCGCCGGCGCGGCGTCTACGGGGCGATCCTGCGGCGCATGGTCCGCCAGCCCGGCCTCTTCCTGTTTCCCCGCAAGGAAGCGTGACTAAATGGGGACGGTTCCTGGGGACGGTTCCTAAAGGTATCCTGACGCATTCGTCAGAAGCCGCGTCTTTTAGGAGCCGTCCCCCAGGAACCGTCCCCATTTAGGACTCCTGCGGATCGACGTCGAGGGACCAGCGCACGCGCCGGTCGTCCTTCTCGTCGAGGGCGGCCTTCCAGCGGCGCAGGAAGGGCTGCAGCGTGGCGCGCGAGGCGGCGCGCACCAGGAGCTGCGCGCGGTCGAACCCCGCCTTGCGCTCGAGCGGCGCGGGGACGGGGTCGAAGATCTCCACCTTGCCGCCGAGTCCGCGCGCGATCCGCGTGGCCTCGCGCAGGAAGGCGACGGCCTCGCCGGCGTGCTTGGATTCCGCCCGCAGCAGCGCGATGTGCGCGAAGGGCGGGAAGCGCGCCACGCGCCGCTCCTCGAGGGCCGCGTCGGCGAAGGCGGCGTAGTCGTGGGCCGCCACGGCCGCGTAGAGCGGGTGCGTGGGGAAGTCGGTCTGGATGAGCACCTCGCCGGGCTCGCCCGCGCGGCCCGCCCGCCCCGCCACCTGGGTGAGGAGCGAGAAGAGCCGCTCGCCGGCGCGGAAGTCGACGCTGTACAGCGCGCAGTCGCTGTCGACCACGCCCACCAGCGTGAGGCGCGGGTAGTCGTGCCCCTTGGCGAGCATCTGCGTGCCCACGAGGATGTCGACCTCCTCGTCGCGCACCCTGTCCAGCACGTCGGCCAGGGCCCCCTTGCGCGCCGTCGAGTCGCGGTCGACGCGCACGATGCGCGCTCCCGGAAGCGCCGCCGCGAGCGTCTCCTCGAGGCGCTGCGTGCCGTGGCCCACGGGCGCGAGGTCGGCGCTCCCGCACCCGGGGCAGCGCGCCGGCACGCGCTCGCGGTGGCCGCAATGGTGGCAGCGCAGTTCCCCGGCCTTCAGGTGCAGCACGAGGTTGGCGCTGCAGCGCGTGCACGCCGAGTGCCACGCGCACGAGCGGCAGAAGAGCACCGGCGAGAAGCCCCGGCGGTTGAGGAAGACGAGGCTCTGCTCGCCGCGCTCGAGGCGCCCCTTGAGCGCGCGCAGCAGCGCATCCGTCACGCCCTCGATGGGCCGGTCGGCGCGCGTGTCCACCGTGCGGACGGTCGGCAGCTTCGCGCCCGCAGTCGCCCGCTCCCTGAGCTCCAGGAGCGCGTAGCGGCCCTGCTTCGCGTTGGCCCAGGTCTCCAGCGACGGCGTCGCGGAACCCAGCACGACGGGGATCCCCGCGAGCTGCGCGCGGCGCACCGCCACGTCGCGCGCCGAGTAGCGAAGCCCCTCGTGCTGCTTGTACGAGGGGTCGTGCTCCTCGTCCACGATGATGAGGCCCAGCTCCGGCATGGGCGAGAGCGCCGCGAGCCGCGTGCCCAGCACGATGCGCGCCCGTCCCGACTGCGCCGCGAGCCAGGCGGCCGCGCGCTCGCCGTCGCCCAGGTGGCTGTGGGC
>JAABQW010000315.1 GCA_011391275.1 Betaproteobacteria bacterium | reverse complement strand
CCGCAAGCGGGAGAGGGGAGCAGCAATCCCTTTTTTCGCGGTGCGGAGAAAAGGGATCTGACCCCTTTTTTTCGGTCATAATCGCCGCATTTCCCGCCGGTCGAAAGGCGGGCAACCCGGGAAACAAGAATGAAAAAGCACCTGTTGTTGCTCGCCTGCGTCCTTTTCGCGGGCATTTCCGCCACCACCCACGCCCACGTCCCGAAGAAGGTCGCCTACCAGGGCTACCTCACCAACGCCTCGGGCCAGCCCGTCAGCGCCACGGTCAACGTGACCTTCCGGCTCTACGCGACCGCGGTGGCCGGGTCGCCGATCTGGGCGGAAACGCAGTCGGTCGTGGTGGCGAGCGGCCAGTACACCGTGATGCTCGGCAGCGACACGCCGCTCGACCTGGACTTCGCCGACCCGCTCTACCTGGGTGTCTCCGTGGGCGCCGATCCCGAGATGTCGCCGCGGCAGGCACTGTCCTCCGTGCCGTACGCGCTGCGCGCGCTCGGCGTGGAGCCCGGCGCGATCGGCGCGGCGGAGCTCGCGGACGGCTCGGTCAGCCCGGCCAAGCTCGCGAATTGCGGCCTCGACCAGATTCTCAAGTTCACGGGGAGCGGCTGGGCGTGCAGTGCGGACGCCAACACCTCGGTCTCGCCCGCCGATTCGGTCACCGCGGCCACGGCATTCGGCCTTTCCTCCGCCGCCGGCACTTCGGCGGCGTTTGCACGGGGGGACCATTCCCACGGGACGCCTGCGGCGCCGGCGCAGGTGGCGCCCGCCGGTTCGGTGACGGCGGCCACGTCGTTCGGCATCGCCTCGGCCGTCGGCTCCTCGGTGGCATACGCGCGAGGGGACCACACGCACGGGACGCCCGCCGCGCCGGCGCAGGTTTTGCCCGCCAACTCGGTCACATCGACCACGACGCCAGGACTCGCGTCGTCTGCCGGCTCCTCGGCGGCGTACTCCCGCGGCGACCACTCGCACGGCACGCCCGTGGCACCCTTCACGGTGACGTTCAGCGGTGCCGTGCCGTCTTCGATCGCCGGGTCGTCCGCCAACTTCGTTTTTTTGGGGACTACGGCATTCGTGACGGTCGCCTCGACCCAGACGAGGATCTTCGGAGTAGGCACGGCGGCCTTGGGGACGTCGTCGGGAACCGCTACCGGCCAGATCACGCTCTGCTACCAACCAGCCGCGGGCGGCGCGATCACCAGCATGAACGGCAACAACTACCTCGTCGTGCAGTTCGGCACCACGAGGCTTCCCTATGCGGCCACCGCCCAGATGAACGGGCTCGTGGCCGGCAACTACAATGTCGGGTATTGCGTGAAGAACACCGACCCCACCGCGATCAACAACAACGATTGGGTCTACGGCTGGTTCCAGGTCGTGAACCCCTAGGCGCTGGACGAGCCCTGCCCATGAAAGCGATCCTTCGTCTCTGCGCGGCCTGCCTCGCGCTGGTGCTTCCGGCTGTGGGCGTCCACGCCGGGCAGTCGAGCGCCAACTACGCGATCCCCGTCGACACGGTGAGCGCGGGCGTCGGCGACATGTCGTCCACCGGCTACCGGCTGCGCTCGACCGTCGGGGGCTTCGCCGTCGGCATGGGCACGAGCACGGGCTACGTGCTGCGCGCCGGCTTCCAGGAGCAGCTCGCGATAATTTCGTTGGCCGCCGTCTCGGTGGCGCGCGATGGCACGGGCTCCGGCACGGTGACGTCCGATCCGGCGGGCATCGATTGCGGCGGGACGTGCGCGGCGGACTTCGTGCTCGGCAGTACCGTCACGCTCACGGCCACGGCGGCCGCGGGCTCGAGCTTCACCACGTGGACGGGCTGCGACACGGCTAATGCCAACCAGTGCACGGTGTCGATCACCGGCGCGCGCGCCGTGACGGCCACTTTCACGTTGCAACAGCTCACGCTCACGGTCGCGAAGGAGGGCACGGGGACGGGCCTCGTGACGAGCAATCCCGCGGCGATCGACTGCGGCGGCGTGTGCGCGAGCGCGTTCAACTACGGCACGGTGGTGACGCTGGCCGCGACGGGCACGGGCGGCTCCACCTTCGCGGGCTGGAGCGGTGCGTGCACGGGAACGGGCGCGTGCGAGGTCACGATGACGGCCGCCTCGAACGTCACGGCGACCTTCTCCTTCGACGCGTCGGCCGACACGGACGGTGACGGCATCCCGAACGGGGTCGAGCTGGCCGAAGGCCGCAACCCGGGCGTGAAGGACAACGACATCTTCTCGCCGGGGCCGGTCGCCGCGCGGCTCTTCGCGATGCAGATGTACCGCGACTTCCTCAATCGCGAGGGCGACGTCGCGGGCATCCAGGGCTGGACGGACCTCATCACGGCGGGGACGTATTCGCGCCTGCAGGTGATCGACGCCTTCCTCCAGTCGCAGGAATTCGCCGGTTTCGTATCTCCGGTGGTGCGGCTCTACTTCGCCACCTACCTGCGCGTGCCGGATTACGACGGGCTCGTGTTCAACGCGGGGCTGGTGCGCGCGGGAACGGTGACGCTCACGCAGCTGGCGGACTTCTTCACGGCGAGCCCCGAGTTCGTGGCGCTCTACGGCAGCCTCGACAACGCGGCCTTCGTGACGCTGCTCTACAGCAACGTGCTGGGCCGCGCACCGGACCAGGCGGGCCTCGACGGCTGGGTGGCGCTGCTGAACGGCGGCCTCACGCGCGGGCAGGTGCTGCTCGGGTTCTCGGATTCGGTCGAGTACCAGGCGGCGATGGCCAACGAGGTGTTCGTGACGATGATGTACGCGGGGATGCTGCGCCGGACTCCGGAGCCCTCGGGCTTCAGCGGCTGGGTGGGGTTCCTCGACGCGGGCACCTTCACGCGCGAGCAGGTGATCAACGGCTTCTTCCTCTCCACCGAGTACTACGGCCGGTTCCTGCCGTAAATCACCCTCACCCCCGACCCCTCTCCCAAGGGAGAGGGGAGAAAAGCGCTCTCCCAAGGGAGAGGGGAGAAAAGCGCTCCCTTCTCCCTTGGGAGAAGGGCCGGGGATGAGGGTGAGAAGTGCTCCCTTCTCCCTCCGGGAGAAGGGCTGGGGATGAGGGGCTGGCCAGCGGCAGGAACGGTTCCCAGGAACCGTCCCTGCTCGTCCGCTTGCCGTGAGTCGCGCGTAACCCACCCGGATCCAGAAGCCTGAAATTCGGATCAGTGTTGATCTGGATCAAGGGAAAGTCACTTTTTGCGCCGAAACTCGGCCGGATACCACCTTGCAGCGGCCTCCCGGTCCTCTCCCGGGAGCACCCGGCCGTCCCGCGACGCGCCTTCACAAGAAATCAAGAACAGGGGGGCCGCATGCGTACCTTCCTCACCTGCTGCGTCCGGCGCGCATTCACCAGCCTGGGCGGATTCCCATTCGCTTTCGGGCTCGCCGGGGCGCAGGCGGCCACCCGTACGCACGATCGGGTGATCAACGGTTTTTTCCTGTCCACCGAGTACCACGGGAGGTTCCTGCCGTAGCGGGAAATGGCGGTGAGGAGTCGCCCCGCGACGTCCGGAAGCGAGCGCATTGCGATGACGAAGTCGAAGCGGCGGGAGCCCGCGGCGGCGAAGCGCTGGACGCTTCGCCTTCTCGGCGATCCTGCGCTCTTCGCGCCGGACGGCTCGTCGCACGCGCTCGAACGCCGCGCCGCCGCGCTCTTCGCGCTCGCCTTCCTGGAGCCGGGCATCTCTCGTCGGCGTGCCGCCACGCTCCTGTGGCCCGATTCCGGGGAGTCCAACGCCCGCCAGGCGCTGCGCCAGCAGTTGCTGCGCCTGAAGAAGCTCGGCGGCGGCGAGCTGCTGGAGGGAGAGGCGGAACTGCGCCTCGCGGGGCATGTCGAGGCCGATGTCGATCGGGACGATGCCGAAGGCGTCCTCCTCGGCGCCTTCGACTACGGGGACGAAAGCGACCTGGCGGACTGGGTCGAGCTGCGCCGCAGCGAGCGGCGCCAGCGCAAAAGCGGCCGGCTCGGAAGGCTCTTCGAGGAGGCGGAGGCCGCAGGCGACCGCGAGGCCAGCTTGCGAATCGCCGAGCGGCTGCTGGCCGCGGACCCGGACAACGAGCGGCACCATCGCAGCGTGATGCGCGCCCACTACCTGGGTGGCGACACGTCCCGGGCGCAGGCCGCCTACGAGCGGCTGCGCGCCATGCTGGAGCGCGAGTTCGGCGCGAAGCCGTCCGCGGAGACGGAGCAGCTCGCGCGCAGCATCCGCGCGGCGCGCGGCGCGCCCGATGCGGCGAGCGCTTCCCGCTCGCCTCCGCCCTCCGTGCTGCGCCCGCCGCGCCTGATCGGGCGCGAACGCGAATGGCGAATGCTCGAGGCGGCCTGGGGCGCGGGCGAGGCCGCGATCGTGACCGGCGTGGCCGGGCTCGGCAAGTCGCGCCTGATCGGGGATTTCGGGGCGAGCCGCGGCAAGGCCGTCGTGGTCGCCGCGCGGCCCGGCGATGCGCTGGTCGCCTATTCGCTGCTCGCTCGCGTGGTGCGCCAGATCGTGGGCCGGGTGCCTTTGCCGCTTGGAGCGGGACTGAGGAAGGAACTGGCCCGGCTGCTTCCCGAACTGGGGGAAGCCGACCCGATCCGCGATGCGGCCGATCTCGCGCGGCTCCTTCGCGCGATCGAGAACCTGCTCGAGCAGGCGCTTTCGGCGGGACTCGCGGGCATCCTGCTCGATGACGTGCACTACGCCGACGCGGCCACCCTCGACGCCTTCCGCGGGTCGATCGCCACCGACCGGCGGTTGCCGCTCGTCCTGGCCTGCCGCAGCGACGAGATCGAGGCGGGCACCAGCGAGCTCGCGAACCTGCTGTTCTCCTCGGGCGGGGGCAGGACCATCGAGCTCGCTGCGCTCACGGTGCCCCAGGTCGCGGAACTGCTCGAGTCGCTGGACCTTTCGGGGTTCGACGCGGCGGGCCTTGCGCCCGACGTGGCGCGGCACACGGGCGGCAATCCGCTCTTCGTCCTCGAGACCGTCAAGCTCATGCTCCAGGAAGGGACCGCCGCCCTGGGCGGTACGCGCCTGCCGGTGGCGGCGAACGTCACCGCGCTCATCGACCGGCGCCTTGCCCGCCTGTCGCGCGACGCCGTGGCGCTCGCGCGATGCGCCGCCGTGGCGGGGCAGGACTTCTCCGCGGAGCTGGCCGTCCACGTGCTCGGCGCCCGCGCGCTGGACCTCGCGGACGCCTGGGCGGAGCTGGAGGTGGCGCACGTGCTGCGCGGCGGCGCGTTCGCGCACGACCTCATCTACGAGGCGACCCTGGCCTCCGTGCCGGCGGCCATCGCGCGCAACCTGCACGGCCAGATCGCGGCATTCCTGGCCTCCGACGGGACCGAGCCGGCCCGCGTCGCCGCCCACTGGGAGGCGGCGCGCCGCCACCGCGAGGCCGGCGCCGCGTTCGTGCGGGCGGCCGCAGTGGCCCGCGGCGCGGGCCGGCGCATGGAGGAGGCGGACCTGCTCGCCCGGGCCGCGGGATGCCTCGAGGAGTGCGGGGATCTCGATGCCCGGTTCGAGGCGCTGCTCTCCCGGGCCGAAGCGATGATCTGCATCGACCTGGGCGAGGCCACGCTCGAAAGCGTGCACGCGCTCGAGGCCGCGGCGCGCGACGACGGCCAGCGCCTCCTCGCCTTGCTCAAGAAGGCCGAGTGCCTCGACAACCGCAGCGAATCGGAGGCGGCGGTGGAGGCCGGGCGTGCCGGCATCGAGCTTTCCACGAAGGCGAATCGCCCCGACCTCGCCGCGCAGTTCTCGATGGTGGTGGGCGCCGGCCTCTGCGAGCTTCGGCGGGTGGACGAGGCGCTGGCGCTTCTCGAGCCCCTGGGGGACTGGTCCCGCGAGAACCTCGCGTCGCGTCCCCGCGTCGACGTCTTCGTCCGTCTCGGGATCGCCTTCGACCTCGCCAATCGGCTGGGCGACGCGCTGGGCGCGTTCGAGTACGCCCGGAAGGTGGCCGCGGAGCAGGGGCACAAGGATCTCCTCGCCACGGCCCTGTCCAACCTCGCCACCACGACGAGCAAGCGCGGCCACCTCGCCAGGGCGGTCGACTTCGGCCGGCAGGCCTTGCAGTTGTGGCGCGAGTCGGAGTCGCTCAGGGGCACGCCGCTGCAGACGCAGGCGTTGCTCGCGCACCGGTTGCGCGACCTCGGGCACTACGACGAGGCGATCCCGATGCTGGAAGAGGCCATGGCGGAGTTCCGCCGCGCCGGGACGCACCACTGGCTCTTCGCGACCGCGCACCGGCTGGCGCTGGCGTACTCGCAGGCGGGCCAGCACGCGCGCGCCGTCAGGCTGATGGCCGAGGATCCCGCCGGACAGTCCGTCAAGGCCCGGGCCATGTGGATGGCCCACCGGGCGGAAGTGGCGCGGGTTTCGGGAGGCGATGCGATGGCGCCGATCCGCGCCGCACTGGCCCTCCTTGGCGGCGAAGTGGACGACGGCAACAACCGCCTGGTGACGCTGATGGCCACGGCCATCGTGCCGCCGGCCGAAGGCGAGCCGATGGCCATTGCCGTCGCGGCATGGGCCGCGGCGCGGGAGCGCTTCGGCATGGCGGCCGCGGCGCACGCCCGCGCGGCGGGGTGCGCGCTGGCGCAGGACGCGATCGACCGCGCCATTCCCCAGGCCGAGGCGGCGGTGAGGCTCTTCTCGGTGCACGAGCCGGACAACTTCTACCGTGCCGAGATCTGGTGGGTCGCGGCGCAGGTGTTCCAGGCGGCGAGCCGGCGAGCGGAAGCCGACCACATGCTGGCCCTGGGACGGGACTGGATCACGCGCATCGCCGCCGGCCACCTGCCGGAAGCGTTCCGCGACGGGTTCCTGCACCGCAACCCCGTGAACCGGGCGCTGCTGTCCGCGGCGCTGCGCCTGCCTCCCCCAACAGCCGCGTCGCGTGACGCGTGCGTAACGCCTACCGGGTTACAAGGAGGCAGACGCGATGCGCCAAGTGCGCTCTCCCGGCTGTCGATTGCCCGCAGGCGACGAAAGGATTCACCATGAAGACCGCGATCCGAGCTCTTTCCTGCCTTCTCGCCGGCATCGCGCTTTCGTTCGGGGAAGGCGCCCTGGGCGCTCCCGGGGACGTGGACACCACGTTCGGAACGGGGGGTGTGGCCCGGGCGAGCTTCGCGCCAGCCGTCTCGGAGGGATGGGTCCTCGCGACCCAGTCCGACGGCAAGGCGGTCGTCGCCGCCGGCCTTTCCGACAGTTCCATCTACCGTGTCGGACTGGCGCGCTTCCACACCGATGGCACGCCGGATACGACATTCGGCGCAGGTGGACGGATCGTGCACGAACTGCCGCCGGGGCTGGGCGTCACCACGATTCCCTCCGCCCTGTTGCCGCTTGCTAGCGGCAAGCTCCTCCTGGTGGGGTTCTCGAATGCCAACGGCGGGCCATTGCTCGCGCGCTTCAACCCCGACGGCACGCTCGACGCGAGCTACGGGGCTTCCGGCACCGTCACCATTTCCGCCGGCTCCGGCCTGTCGGTCGCCGACGCGGTGCTCCAGGCGGACGGCAAGGTCCTCGTCGCAGGCTCCGGGTACCCGCCGGGAAGCCCGACGCGGGAGGCGCTCGTCGCCCGCTACAACCCCGATGGCACGCTCGATGCGACGTTCGGCAATTACAGTCCGGGCCTCACCCGGCTCAACGTCGGGACGGGCGACGACTCCGCCACGACGTTGGAGTTGCAACCCGACGGGCGCATCGTGGTGGGCGGCCATTCCTCGATCGACGGGAACACGCGCATGGTCGCCTGGCGCCTGGAGCCCGCCGGAACCGTCGACAGTTCCTTCGGTTGCGCCAGCGCCCCCTGCAGCGGCAGCGTGACCCTGCCGCTGCTGAGCTTCCTCACCCTGACGAGCGGCGTCGCGGTCCTGGGCGACGGAAAGATCCTCCTCGGCGGATTCGACTATTTCCTCGGGATGATGGCGGCGCGCCTCAACGCGAACGGGACGCTCGACACCGCCTTCGGCTGCAATCCCGCATGCCTCGGCTACACGCTTGCGCCCAGCCCCGGCTACCAGATGGTGGGCGACGCCATGGCCGTCCTCGGCGACGGGCGCATCGTGCTGGCCGGACACGGGGCGGCGGGCAGCGACAAGCGCGCCGCCATCGCTCTCTTGAGCCCGGCGGGGGTGCTGGACACCTCGATTTCCCCGAACGGGGTGAAATTCTTCTCCCTCGGCACGAGCGACCAGTTCAGCGCCGCCGCCCTGCAGGCGGACGGAAAGCTCCTGCTGTCCGGGTCGCGGACGCTGCTCGCGAGCGACGCCATGGTCGTGCGGCTGGGCGCCGACTTCGCCGCCGACGCAACCTACGGCAGCGCCGGGGTCGCCTCGGCGTCGTTCCCGGTGCCCGCCGCGGCCGAAGGCATCGCCGTCCAGCCCGACGGCCGGGTGGTCGCCACGGGCCAGGCGAATGCGGCGAACCTCGACTTCGGCGTGGCCCGGTGGAATGCGGACGGAACACCGGACACCTCGTTCGGCTGCGTCCCGGCGCCGTGCGAAGGCAAGGCGACCATCCCCATCCTCACGCGGACCGACGCGTCGCGCGCGGTCGTGATCCAGCCGGACGGCGGGATCGTGCTGGCAGGGCGCGCGTCGGACACATCCCTCCTTCCGACGGCACTCGCGCGTCTCGACGCGGCCGGTTCCCTGGACAGCTCCTTCGGCTGCGGCACTCCGCCCTGCAGCGGCACGGCCACCTTCGACTACCCGGGCTCGACGTCGTCCTCGGCCAATGCGCTCGCCAGGCAGCCCGATGGCAAGATCCTGGTCGCCGGAATCTCGCGTCCCGGTGCCTATGACGACTTCGGGATCGCGAGGCTTCTGACCAACGGCGCCCTCGACCCCGACTTCGGCTGCGCGACGCCGGGCGCCTGCAGCGGCCGCTCCCAGTTCGACATGGCCGGTTTCCTCGATGCGGCCTGGGCCATCGCGGTGCTGCCCGACGGGAAGATCCTGGTGGCGGGCGAAGCGGGCGACGTGTCGAACAGCGTCGTCGACTACGCGGTGATCCGCCTTCACGCCAACGGCACGCTGGACACCACCTTCGGAGACGTCGGTCGCGCGTTCGTGGACTTCGGCTCGACATTCCCGTCGCCGCTCTACGACGATGCCGCCTACGCGATGCACGTCCAGCCCGACGGCGCGATCGTCCTGGTGGGCCGTTCGCGGCTGAACCCGGCCGGGACCAACCGCTTCGTGGCGGCACGCCTGCTCGCCAACGGCACGCTCGATGCCGGTTTCGGAACGGGCGGGCGGGTGATCGTGGGCTTCGCGGGCGATGCGCTGGCCCGCGCGGTGGTCGGACTGGCCGACGGGCGGCTGCTCATCGCCGGTCATGCGGTGAACGGCGCCAAGCGCGACATCGCTGTGGTCGCGCTGACCGCCACCGGCGCGCTGGATGCGACGTTCGGGGCGGCGGGCATCCGGCTCTTCGCCGCGGGTGCGTTCGACGATTTCGCGTACTCGGCGGCGCTGTCGGCGGACGAGCAGCTCTACGTCGGCGCGCGCTCGAACGACCTGATGAGCGTGGTGCGCTTCGACACCAAGGGTCGTGCATCGCTCGCCCTCGCATCGGACAACAACCCATCGCTCGCCGGGCAGCCGGTGACGCTCACCGCGACGCTTTCCGGGGGGGCGGGGTACACGGGAACGGTGTCGTTCAACGAGGGCGCCACGCCCATCGCCGGGTGCGCGGCGGTCGCCGTGACGGGGACCTCGGCGGCCTGCACTGCCACCGCCCTGGCGGCGGGACTGCATTCGGTCGTGGCGCGCTATACGGGCGACGCGCAGTTGCACGCCTCCGCTTCAAGCACGCTTTCGCAGAACGTCGGCGCCGTCCACGACCTCACCGTGACGAAGGCGGGCGATGCCACCGGCAGCGTCACCAGCGTGCCGGCGGGCATCGATTGCGGCGCGACCTGCACGATGACGGCGGCCGCGGGCACCGTGTTCACGCTCACCGCCACGCCCGGGACGAATGCGGTCTTCGGCGGCTGGAGCGGCGGCGGCTGCACCGGCACCGGCATCTGCGTGGTGACCCTGGATGCGACCACGACCGTCACGGCGACCTTCACGCTGCAACCGTTCGAGCTGGTGGTTTCCCTGGCCGGCGATGGCGCGGGGACGGTTTCGTCCTCGCCCGCCGGGATTTCTTGCGGGCCCGGCTGCTCTTCGTCGTACGACGCGGGTACCGAGGTCACCCTGGCCGCGACCCCGTCGGCGAACTCCACGTTCGGCGGATGGACGGTCGCGTGCTCCGGGACGGCTTCCTGCGTCGTCACGATGGACGCGGCGAAGCTCGTGGTGGCGACCTTCACGCTCAAGCAGTTCGCGCTCACGGTGGCCAAGGACGGCAATGGCGCGGGCGCGGTGACGTCCATGCCGGCCGGTATCGACTGCGGCGCGGATTGCTCGGAGACCTACGACGTCGGCACTTCGGTGACCCTCTCGCCGGCGCCTTCCGCGGGCTCGACATTCACGGGCTGGAGCGGCGCGTGTTCCGGAACCGGAGCGTGCGTCGTGTCGATCGACGCGGTGGCCACGGTCACGGCGACGTTCTCCTTGCAGCACTTCGTGCTTACCGTCGCCAGGGACGGCAATGGAGGCGGCACCGTGACCTCCGCGCCGGTCGGCATCGATTGCGGCGCGGACTGCGCGGCGGGATTCGATTTCGGCACGTCGGTCACCCTCTCGCCCGTCGCGTCTCCCGGTTCCCTGTTCTCGGGGTGGAGCGGCGACTGTGCCGGATCGGGAGCGTGCGTCGTGGCAATGGACGCGGCGAAGTCCGTCACCGCCACCTTCACGCTGCAGAAGTTCACGCTCACGGTCGCGAAGTCCGGCGCCGGCTCGGGCAGCGTGACCTCCGCGCCGGCGGGAATCGACTGCGGATCGGACTGCACCGAAAGCTACGACATCGGCACGTCCGTGACGCTCACCGCGACGCCCGCGACCGGATCGACCTTCACCGGCTGGTCGGGGTCATGCGTGGGCGCCGGAGGCTGCACCGTCAACATGAACGCCATCCGGTCGGTGACCGCGACCTTCGCGGTGCAGCAATTCGTGCTCACCGCATCGCGAAACGGCGGCGGCAGCGGCACCATCACCTCGACACCGGCGGGCATCGACTGCGGCGCGAGTTGCGCGGCCTCCTTCGATTCCGGCACTTCGGTCGCCCTCAGTGCGACGCCGGGCGCGGGCTCCGTGTTCGCCGGGTGGGGCGGGGCGTGCTCCGGGACGGGCGCGTGCAACGTGACGATGAACGCGGCCAGCAGCGTCTCCGCGGCGTTCGAGCTCGATCCGGCCGCAGACGCGGACAACGACGGCATTCCCAACGGGGTCGAGCCGGCGGAAGGGCGCAACCCCATGGAGAAGGACAACGACGTCTTCGGCAACGCCCGGCTCTTCGCGATGCAGCAGTATCGCGACTTCCTGGGACGCGAAGGCGACCCGGCGGGGATCACCGGCTGGACCGATCTGGTCACCGGCGGCACCTACTCGCGACTGCAGGTCATCGACAGCTTCCTGCGCTCCGACGAGTTCGCGGGCTTCGTGGCGCCCGTGGCGAGGCTCTACTTCGCGACCTTCCTCCGGGTGCCGGATTTCTCGGGAATGACCTTCAACGCGGGGCTGGTGAGGAACGGCACGATCACGGTGACGCAGCTGGCGGACTTCTTCACGGTGAGCCCGGAGTTCGCGGCGACCTA
>JAABQW010000314.1 GCA_011391275.1 Betaproteobacteria bacterium | reverse complement strand
CTTTGCCTGGACGTCGACGAGCGGGTGACGCCCCGGCTCGCGCAGTCGATCCGGAAGTCGCTCGCCGGGGGGCGCTTCAAGGCCTGGCGCATGGCGAGGCGCAACCGCTTCCTCGGCGCATGGCTCGCCCACGGCGAGGGCTACCCCGACTGGTGCCTGCGGCTCTTCCACCGGGCGCACGCGAGCTGGTCCAACGACGAGGTGCACGAGGCGGTGCTCACCACGGCGGAGGTCGGGCGCCTCGAGGGCGACCTGCTCCACGATTCCGCCGAGGACGTCTCGACCTACATGGCCAAGCAGAACCGCTACACGACGCTGCACGCGCAGGCGCTCTTCCGCCAGGGGGTGAGGGCGGGCTACGCGAGGCTCTTCGTGAACCCGCTGGCGCGCTTCCTCAAGTTCTACGTCTTCAAGCTCGGGTTCCTCGACGGCGGGCCCGGATTCGCGCACGTCGTGATCGGCTGCAACAACACGTTTCACAAGTACCTCAAGCTCATCGAGCTCCAGAGGACAGGCAAATGATCCTGGTCACCGGGGGTGCCGGTTTTGGTTCCGACGTAACGCGCCAAGGCGCATCAGTCTCCACTGAAACCGGCACAAGGGAGACCGCCAAATGATCCTGGTCACCGGGGGTGCCGGTTTTATCGGGTCGAACTTCGTGCTCGACTGGCTGGCCGGCGGCGGCGAGCCGGTCGTCAACGTGGACAAGCTCACCTACGCGGGCAATCTCGCCAACCTCGCCAGCCTGGCGGGGGACGCGCGGCACCGGTTCGTGCAGGCGGACATCGGCGACCAGGCGGCCATGGAGGCCATCCTCGCCGAACACCGCCCGCGGGCCCTCGTCCATTTCGCGGCGGAGAGCCACGTCGACCGGTCGATCCACGGGCCCGGCGAGTTCGTCCAGACCAACATCGTGGGCACCTTCCGGCTGCTGGAGGCCGCGCGCGGCCACTGGCAGGCGCTCCCGGATGCGGAGAAGGAGACGTTTCGCTTCCTGCATGTCTCGACCGACGAGGTCTACGGGTCGCTCTCGGATACGGACCCGGCCTTCAGCGAGACGACTCCCTACGCGCCCAACAGCCCCTACTCGGCGTCCAAGGCGGCGAGCGACCACCTGGTGCGCGCATACCACCACACCTACGGGCTGCCCACGATCACCACGAACTGCTCGAACAACTACGGGCCGTACCAGTTCCCCGAGAAGCTGGTCCCGCTCATGATCGCCAACGCGCTCGAGGGCAGGCCCCTGCCGGTGTACGGCGACGGGCGGCAGGTTCGCGACTGGCTCTACGTGGGCGACCACTGCGAGGCCATCCGGATGGTGCTCGCGAAGGGCCGCACGGGGGAGGTCTACAACATCGGCGGCAACGCGGAAATGCGCAACCTCGAGGTGGTGCATGCGCTATGCGACACGCTCCAGGCGTTGCGCCCGCGCGAGGGCGGCTACCGCGGCCTGGTGACGTACGTGGCGGACCGGCCCGGCCACGACCGGCGCTACGCGATCGACGCGCGCAAGGTGCGCGCCGGGCTGGGCTGGACGCCGCGGGAGACCTTCGAGAGCGGCATCGGTCGCACCGTGCGCTGGTACCTCGACAACGCCGCGTGGGTCGCGCAGGTGCGCAGCGGCGAGTACCGGCACTGGATCGACAAGAACTACGGGAAGAGGACCTGATCGTGCGCAAGGCAATCATCCTCGCCGGGGGCTCCGGCACGCGGCTCTACCCGGTCACGCAGGCCGTCTCCAAGCAGCTGCTGCCGGTCTACGACAAGCCGATGGTCTACTACCCGCTCTCGACGCTCATGCTGGCGGGCATCCGCGAGATCCTGGTGATCTCCACGCCGCAGGACACGCCGCGCTTCGCGGAGCTGCTGGGCGACGGGTCGTCGTGGGGGCTGAGCCTCTCCTACGCCGTGCAGCCCAGGCCCGAGGGCCTCGCGCAGGCCTTCGTCATCGGGCGCGACTTCGTGGGTCGCGACGACTCCTGCCTCGTCCTGGGCGACAACATCTTCTACGGGCACGACCTGTCGACGCAGCTTCAGCGGGCGGCCGGGCGCCAGGCGGGGGCCACGGTGTTCGCCTATCCCGTGAAGGACCCGGAGCGCTACGGCGTGGCCGAGTTCGACGCGACCGGCAAGGTGGTCTCGATCGAGGAGAAGCCCGCGGCGCCCAAGTCGCGTTACGCGGTGACGGGCCTGTACTTCTACGACAACCGCGTCCTCGACATCGCGGCCACCATGAAGCCCTCGGCCCGCGGCGAGCTCGAGATCACGGACGTGAACCGGCGCTACCTCGAGATGGGCGAGCTCTCGGTCGAGGTGATGGGGCGGGGCACGGCGTGGCTGGACACCGGGACGCACGAGAGCCTCCTGGAGGCCGCGCAGTTCATCGAGATCATCGAGCGGAGGCAGGGACTCAAGATCGCGTGCCCCGAGGAGATCGCCTGGCGGCAGGGCTGGATCGATGCCGCGCAGCTCGAGCGCCTGGCCGAGCCCATGATCAAGAACGCCTACGGCAAGTACCTCCTGGGCATCCTGCGCGACCGCGTCTACTGATCCCCCGATGAAGGCCATCCCCACCGAAATCCCGGACGTCCTCCTCCTCGAGCCGAAGGTCTTCGGCGACGACCGCGGGTTCTTCTTCGAGAGCTACAACCGGCGGGCCTTCCGCGAGGCCACGGGACTCGACCCCGACTTCGTGCAGGACAACCACTCGAAGTCGGCCCGCAACGTGCTGCGCGGGCTGCACTACCAGGTGAGGAACGCGCAGGGCAAGCTCGTGCGCGTCACCGCCGGGGAGGTCTTCGACGCGGTGGTGGACCTGCGGCGCTCCTCGCCCACCTTCGGCAGGTGGGTGGGCGTGACGCTGTCGGCCGCCAACCGCCGCATGCTCTGGGTGCCCGAGGGATTCGCGCACGGGTTCGTCGTCACCTCCGAATCGGCCGAGTTCCTCTACAAGACCACGGACTACTACGCGCCGGAGCACGAGCGATCGCTTCTCTGGAACGATCCCGCCCTGGGGATTGCCTGGCCCCTGCAGGGCGCGCCGCTGCTCAAGCCGAACGATGCAGGCGGCACGCCGCTCGCTTCCGCGGAGACCTTTCCCTGATGCGAATCCTCCTCATCGGCACCAGCGGCCAGGTGGGCCACGAGCTCCAGCGCACCCTCTCCCCCCTGGGCGAGGTGCGCGGCTGCGACTTTCCGGAGCTCGACCTCGCGGACGCCGGCGCCGTGTCGGCGCTCTGCCGGGAAGCCCGTCCGGCGCTCATCGTGAATGCCGCCGCCTACACTGCCGTGGACAAGGCGGAGGGCGAGCCGGCCGTGGCGATGGCGGTCAACGGGGCGGCCCCCGGCGTGCTCGCCGAAGAGGCGAAGCGGCTGGACGCGGTGCTGGTCCACTACTCGACCGAATACGTCTTCGACGGCGCGAAGCGCTCGCCCTACCTCGAGGGCGACGCCGCGGCGCCCCTCAACGTGTACGGCCGCGCCAAGCTCGCCGGCGACCTCGCCATCGCGGCAAGCGGCTGCAAGCACCTCATCTTCCGCACGACCTGGGTGTACGGCCCCCGCGGGCGCAACTTCATGCTCACCATGCTTTCCCTCGCGGCCGGCCGCGACGAGCTGCGCGTCGTGGCGGACCAGCGCGGCGCGCCGACGTCGAGCCTTTTCCTCGCCGACGCCACCGCGCGCGCGATCCGCTCGATCCCCGGCAAGGGGGTGGCGTCGGGCATCTACAACCTGTCGGCCGCCGGCGAGACCACCTGGGCGGGCTTCGCGAGCGCCATCTTCGAGCGGGCCGCCGCGAGCCGCCCCGGCTTCCGTCCTCCCCGCGTGATCCCGATCGCGACCTCCGGGTACCCCACGCCGGCCCGCCGCCCGGCCTACTCGGTGCTTTCGCACCGCAAGTTCGAGGCGGCGTTCGGTTTCGCGCCGACGCGCTGGGAAGACCAGCTCGACGATTGCCTCCGGCGGCTGCCGCCCTCGTGAACGCGGACCGCGCGGGGAACTCGCCGGCGTTCCCGCGTTCATACGGATCCGCAATACCCCGTCGGCTATAATTTCCCCCCCATGTCCGCCCTCCCCGCCGAGAGCCAGCCCCGCCGCCTGGGCGAGATCCTGATCGCCCGGGGGAAGCTGGATCACGCCAACCTCGATCGCGCGCTGCGACTGCAGGAGGGCGAATCGCGCGAAAAGCTCGGGGTGATCCTCGGGCGGCTGGGGCTCGTGTCGGCCCGCGACCTGGCCGACGCGCTGTCCGAGCAGTCGGGCGTGGCGGTCACCTCCGCGTCGGAGTACCCCGAGCTGCCCTTCCTCGAGGAACAGGTCTCCTACCGGTTCCTGCGCGAGGCGAGGGCGCTGCCGCTGCGCGAGACCGACGAGGGGATCGTGGTCGCCATGGCCGACCCCGCGGACGAATTCACGCTGCGCTCGCTGGCGATGGCCTGCGGCAAGACGGTGGTGCCCCGCCTGGCCGTCGTGACGGAACTCGAGGCGGCCCTCGAGCGCCTCTACGGCGCGGGCAAGTCGTCGATGGGGCAGATCGTCGACAACATCTCCACGCGCGACGAGGAGCAGGACTTCGGCGACGTCGAGCACCTGAAGGACCTCGCTTCGGAGGCGCCGGTGGTGCGCCTCGTGAACCTGCTCATCACGCACGCGCTCGAGAGCCGGGCCTCCGACATCCACATCGAGCCCTTCGAGAACCGGCTCATCGTCCGGTTCCGCATCGACGGCGTCCTGAACGAGGTGGAGTCGCCGCCGCGGCGCCTGTCGGCCGCCGTGATCTCGCGCGTGAAGATCATGGCCAACCTGGACATCGCGGAGCGGCGCCTGCCGCAGGACGGGCGCATCAAGCTGCGCATCCAGGGCAAGGAGATCGACCTGCGCGTCTCCACGGTGCCGACGATGCACGGCGAGAGCGTCGTGATGCGGATCCTCGACAAGGGGGGCGTGCCGCTCGACTTCGCCTCGCTCGGGTTCGACGGCGAGATCCTCGACACCTTCCTCGAGGCCCTGAGCCAGCCGCACGGCGTCCTGCTGGTGACGGGCCCGACGGGAAGCGGCAAGACCACCACGCTCTACACGGCGCTCGACCGCCTGAACCAGCCCGACGTGAAGATCCTCACGGTCGAGGACCCGGTCGAGTACCAGATGCCGGGCATCAACCAGATCCAGGTGAAGCCGCAGATCAACCTCACCTTCTCCAACGCCCTGCGCTCCATCGTGCGCCAGGACCCGGACGTGATCATGATCGGGGAGATCCGCGACCTCGAGACGGCGGAGATCGCCGTCCAGTCGGCGTTGACCGGCCACCTCGTGCTCTCGACGGTGCACACGAACGACGCGCCCTCGACGGTGAACCGCCTCCTCGACATGGGCGTCGAGGACTACCTGCTCACCTCGACCGTCGTGGGCATCCTCGCGCAGCGGCTGGTGAGGAGCCTGTGCCTGCACTGCCGCAAGCCCTATCCGGCCCTTCCGGAGGTGGTCGAGCAGATGGGGCTTCGCCGCTTCGTGCCGGAGGGCGACGTCACGCTCTACCACCCGACAGGGTGCACCCACTGCAGCGGCACCGGCTACTTCGGCCGCATGGGGATCATGGAGATGATGCCCATGACCGACAAGGTCCGCTCGCTCGTCATGCGCCACGCGAACTCGACGGACCTGCGCGTGGCCGCCGTCGAGGAGGGCATGGAGTCCATGTTCGAGAACGGCGTGCGCAAGGCGGTCGCCGGCACGACCACCCTCGAGGAAGTGCTTCGCGTCACGCGCGAGGACTAGCGCGATGCCGGTGTTCCAGTACAAGGCCGTCACCCCCGCAGGCGAGGTGCTCGAGGGCGCCATGGACGCCGCCACGCGCAACGGGGTCATCGAGCGGCTGCGCGACATGGGGTACACCCCGATCCGCGCCGTCGAGGCGGGCGCCGCCGACGCCGCGGCGGCGCAGTCCCGGCGCAGCGCCTCTCCGGCGCTCTTCCGGCGAGGCGTGTCGCAGGACGAGATCGGCGTCGTCACCCGCGAGATCGCCACGCTGCTGAACGCCGGCCTGCCGCTCGACCGCAGCCTGGAGATCCTCGTGGGGCTCGCGGAGACCGAGCGCGTGGCGGAGGTGCTGCGCAACGTGCGCAACGACGTGCGCGGGGGGGCGTCGCTCTCCAAGGCGCTCGATTCCCAGGGCGGCGTCTTCTCGCGCTTCTACGTGAACATGGTGCGGGCGGGCGAGGCCGGTGGCGCGCTGGCGGAGGTCCTGGCGAGGCTCGCCGAGTTCATGGAGCGGTCGAAGGAGCTGCGGGAGAGCGTGAAGTCCGCCCTCATCTATCCCACGATCCTCCTCCTGGTCGCCATCGCCTCGGTCACGATCCTCCTCGCCGTCGTCGTCCCGCAGTTCGAGCCGATCTTCGAGCAGAGCGGCAAGGCCCTGCCGTTCGTGACCGAGATGGTGCTCGGCGCGGGCGCGCTCATGCGCGCCTGGTGGTGGGCGTTCGTGCTGGGCTCGGTGGCCCTCGTGTTCATCGTCGCCAGGCGACTCGAGTCTCCCGAGGCGAAGCTCGCCTGGGACCGGCGCCTGCTCGGAGCCCCGGTCCTGGGCGACCTCGCGGCCAAGGTCGAGACGGCGCGGCTCGCGCGCACGCTCGGCACGCTGCTGAAGAACGGCGTCTCCCTCGTGAACGCCCTGTCCATCGCGCGCGAGACGATGGGCAACACCTACATGGCGGCGGGGCTCGCCGAGGTCGGCCGGGAGCTCAAGACCGGCCGGGGCTTCGCCAAGCCCATGATGGAGACGCGCCGCTTCCCCGCCTTCGCGGTGCACATGATCCAGGTGGGCGAGGAGACCGGCCGCCTCGACCAGATGCTCCTCGACGTCGCCGACGTCTACGACAAGGAGGTCGCGCGCGCGGTCAAGCGCTCGCTCGCGCTCCTCGAGCCCGCGATGATCCTCTTCCTCACCTTCGTGGTCGGCGCCGTGATCCTCTCGATCCTCGCCGCCATGCTCTCCATCTACGACCTGCCCATCTAGGGCCCCCATCGAACCGGAGTCGCCATGAACAGAACCGCCCGCCCCCAACCCCTCCGAGCCCACCGCGGCTTCACGCTGCTCGAGCTGGTGATGGTGCTCGTGATCATCGGCGTGATCCTCGCGATGGTCGGCCCCCGCGTGTTCAACAGCCTCGGCCGCGCGAGCTCCGAGCGCGCCAAGGTGCAGATCGAGCAGATCGGCAGCGCGCTCGAGCTCTACAAGCTCGACGTCGGCCGCTATCCCTCGACGCAGGAGGGGCTGAACGCGCTCTTCGCCTCGCCGTCGGGCGTGGCGAACTGGAACGGGCCGTACCTGAAGGACCCGAAGCACCTCAAGGATCCCTGGGCCGTCGACTTCACCTACCGTTCGCCGGCGGAGAAGGGCGGCTACGACCTCGTCTCGCTGGGCGCCGACGGCAAGGAGGGCGGCGAGGGGGAGAACAAGGACATCCGCAACTGATGGAACGCGCCGCGCAACGCGGGTTCACGCTGCTCGAGCTCCTCATGGTGCTGGTGATCGCGGCCGCGGGCTACGCCCTGGTCGTGCGCTTCACGGCCGGCGGGGTCTCGGGGGCGGAGCTCAAGAGCGCGGCGCGCGCCGTCGCCGCGGGCCTTCGCGACGCCCGCGGCACCGCCATCGCCCGGCAGGAGTCGGCGGCCCTCGTCCTCGACCTGGAGCACCGCTCCTTCGAGGTGAGCGGACGGGGGCGCGCCCGCTCGCTTCCCGGGCGCCTCGAGCTCAAGCTCTACACGGCGCAGTCGGAGATCGTCGACGAGAAGCGGGGCGCCATCCGGTTCTATCCGGACGGCAGCTCCACGGGCGGGCGGGTCACCGTCGCGTCCGGCGAGAGGCGGTTCCTCGTGGACGTCGACTGGCTCACCGGGCGCGTGAGCATCAAGGAGGGGGGGTAGCCCCCCGCGGCGTCGCGATGCGGCCGTCAACGGCGCGCCCGGCGCGGCAGGCGGGCTTCACGATCCTCGAGGTGCTCACGGCCTTCGTCGTGTTCGCGGTGACGCTCGCCGCGCTCCTGCAGGTCTTCTCCGGCGGGCTGCGCGACGCGCAGCTCGCCGACGAGTACGCGCGCGCGGTGATGATGGCCCAGTCGCGGCTCGCGGCCTACGGCGCCGCGGAACGCCTGGTGGAGAGCGCCACCTCCGGGTCGGAGGGCCCGTTCGCGTGGACGGTGTCCGCGGTGCCCTACGACGAGCGCCAGGAGAACGCCGACGCCGACCGCAGCAAGGACTACAACCTGCGGGTGCGCCTGCTCAGGCTGGAGTCGAAGGTTTCCTGGCAGGCGGCCGACGGCCGGCCCCGTGACGTGCGGCTCGCCACGCTGGCGCTGGGGGTGAAGCCGTGAGGATGCGCCGCACGCCGGCCGGCTTCACCCTCCTCGAGACGGTCGTCGCGCTCACGCTGCTTGCGGTCATGCTCGGGATGCTCTTCGGGGGCCTGCGCATGGGCATCCGGGCGTGGGAATCGGGCACGGGACGCGGCGACCGGGCCGACCAGGTGCTCCTCGCCTATTCCTTCCTGCGCAAGGAGGTCTCGGCGGCGTTCCCCTGGCGCTTCAAGGACCCGCTCGCGGTGAAGCTCGCGTTTTCCGGCGAGCGCGAGCGCCTGCGCTTCGTCTCCATGCGACCGGCGGAGATCGGCGGCGGCGGGCTCGCCTTCGTCTCCTTCGAATTCGAGCCGGGGCGCGGGGCGGAGAAGTCCGGCCGACTCGTCATGCGGCGCGCCTTCGCGGCGGCCGAGCACCGGGACTTCGCGCCGGTGGACGCCGCCGAGGAATTCGCGCTGCTCGAAGGCCTGACCGCGGCGCGCTTCGAGTATTTCGGAGCCGAGAACGACACGAACCAGCCCACCTGGACCGACAGGTGGGACTACCCGGCGCGCCTGCCCTCGCACGTGCGGCTGCAGCTCAAGCTCGGCGAGGAGAACCTCCCGGAGATGGTCGTGGCGCTGCGCATCGGCGAGGAAGCCGGCTGCTACGAGTCCTCTTTCCAGCGCAACTGCGTGCCGCGCCGATGAGGGCCCCCGCTTCCCGCCAGCGCGGCATCGCGCTCATCCTGGTGATCTGGGTCGTCACCCTCCTCATGGTGATCGCCGGCAGCTTCCTCTACGCCATGCGCACGGACGCCCGCGCGGCGCGCAATGCGGCCCTCATCGCCCGGGGGGACGCGTACGCCCAGGCGGCCGTCTCCCGCGCCCTCATTGAACTTTTCAAGCCACAGGGCAGTCCAGAGGTGTGGAAGCGCCAGGGAGAGCCCCGGACGTGGGAGTTCGATGGCGCGCGGGTCACGGTCAGGCTCTCGGACGAGTCTGCTAAAATCGACGTGAACACCGCCAACAACGAACTTCTCAAGGGGCTGTTCCGGTACGCCGGGGCGAGCGAGGAGGACGCGGCTAAGCTGCTCGACGCGGTTCTCGATTGGCGCGACCCGGATCCACTCAAGCGGCCCCTCGGTGCCGAGGAGCCCGATTACACGCAGGCGGGCCTCGCGGGCCGGCCGGCGAATTATCCGTTCCAGTCCACGGAGGAACTGCAGCTCGTCCTCGGCATGCGCGCCGAGCTGTACCAGCGCATCGCACCCATGATCACCGTGTACTCCCGACAGGCCGGCGTGAATCCCCACCTTGCACAGCGCCCCGTGCTGCTCGCCATTCCCGGCGTGACGGCGGAGGCCGTGGACCTCTTCCTCGCCGAGCGCGAAGCCGCCCGGGCGGAGGGGCGCATGGCGCCCATCTTCACGGCGGCGGGCCCCTACGCGAGCTACGTCCAGACGGCCGCCGTCACGGTCCGCGCCGACGTGTCGTTCGACGATGGCGTGCAGGTCACGCGGGAGGCGGTCGCCATGCTCAGCCCGCAGTTCCCGAGGCGGCCGTACACCTTCCTCGCCTGGCGCGAGGTGTCGCGCGACCAGGACGCGAAGGCGCCTGCCGCCGCGCAGGAGGCTCCCGTTGGCCAGTCCCGCTGAATCGTTCCTGGCGCCGCTGCGCGAGGCCGCGAGCCGCGCGGGGCTCACGGATTTCCTGCGCTGGTGGCAGGGCGAGCTTGCGGCCTTGGTGCCGCCTTCCTTGCGCGAGCGCCTCGGCAAGGGCGGCGTCGCCTACGTGGCCGTGCGCGATGGCGAGTGGCGCGTGCTGCGCCCTTCGCAGGGCTCGCTTGCGGTGGCCGGTCGCGTCGCGCTGGGCTCGCTGGACGCTCCCGGGCGGCGGGCGGCCTTTCGCCGCCTCCTCGAGGACGGTTCCGGCGGGGGCGCGGCAAACGTCTGGCTGGTACTGGAGCCCGAGGATGTGCTCGTCCGCACGGTGGCCATGCCGCTCGCCGCGGAGGAGGCGCTGCGCGACGCGGTGGGCTTCGAGCTCGACCGGCTCACGCCCTTCTCGGCCGACCATGCCTGCTTCGACTTCCGCGTGACCGGTCGCGACGCGACCGCGCAACGCCTCGCGATCGACCTGGCGGTCACCGCGCGCGCGCCCGTTGCCTCGAGGCTCGCGGAACTGCGCGAGCTGGGCGCCGCCGTGCTGGGCGTCGGTGTGGCCACCGACCTGGCTTCTTCCGGGGCTTCGCTCAACCTGCTGGCCCCCGACGAGCGCGAGCGCCCCGCCACCTCGCCCGCGGTGGTGGCCGCGCGCGCGCTCGCAGCCGTCGCCGCGGCGCTGGCCCTGGTGGCGCTTGCCTACCCGCTCTGGCAGAAGCGCGAGGCGGTGATCGACCTTCAGCCCCGGCTCGAGAAGGCGAAGGCCGGCGCCGACGTCGCCGAGCGCCTCGTGAAGGAAATCGAGAAGCTCGCCGCGGATCACAACTTCCTGGTCGAGAAGAAGCAGGCGCAGCGCCCGGCGGTCGTCCTCCTCGAGGACCTGTCGCGGATCCTCCCCGACACGACCTGGGTGCAGCAGCTCGACATCAAGTCGAACCCCAAGTTTCGCGAGCTGCAGATCGCCGGCGAGACGGGCTCTTCGTCGCAGCTGATCGAGGTGCTGGAGAAGTCCGGTTCGCTCGCCAACGCGAGCTTCAAGTCGCCGCTCACCAAGGGGGTCTCCCCCGGCACGGAGCGCTTCCTCGTCTCCGCGGAAGTCAAGCCGCGCCCGCTCCCGGCCCCGATACCCGAGTCGGCGCTGATGGAGGCGCCCGCCGCGCCGCTGCCTGCCGCGTTGCCGGCCGCGGCTGCGGCCTCTCCGCCCGTAGTGCCGGCGCCGGCCGCACCCGCGCCCGAGACGGGCATGGTTACCGTGCCCGCGCCAAAACCGGCAAACCCCGCAAACCCCGCACCGGCCGCTCCCGCGGGGGGCGCGCCCGCTCCTGTTCCGGCGACGCCCGCAACCAAGGCGGTCGTGCCTCCGCCCACCGCGCCCTTGCCGCCCGTTTCGAAGGCGCCCGTTGCCGCCCCGGTCCCGGCGCCGCCCGCTGCCAAGGCCGCAGCGCCCCCCTCGTCGCCGAAGCCGCCGGAGAAGGGCTGACCATGCGCGCCGTGATGGGTTGGTCCGCCGAGAAGCGCCGCCAGGCTGCGATCGGCTTCATGCTGGCGGCCGTGGCGATCGTGGTTGCGATCGTGGGCCTGCCGCTGTGGCTCGCGCACCGGCACTACAGCGACGCGCTGGAGGATATCGACCGCCGTCTCGCGCGTTACGAGCGTCTCGCGGCCGCCCGGCCGGCGCTGCAGAAGAAGCTCGAGGCGGTTCGCGCCGCCGGCAGCCGGAAGTATTTCCTGAAGGCCTCCGGATCGTCTCTCGCGGCCGCGGAGATCCAGGAACGCGTCCGGCAGCACGTGGAGGGCAACGGCGGGCGGCTCATCAGCGTGCAGGTGGCCCAGCCCAAGGAGGACGGCCGCTTCCGCCAGGTGACGGTCACCGTTCAGGCCAACGCCAACATCTACGCCACGCGCAAGATCCTCCACGCGATCGAGGCGAACGAGCCCTACGTGTTCGTCGACTCGCTCATGGTGCGCGCGCAGGTGCCCCCGGGCTTCAAGCCGGCGCCCGGGTTCGAGCCGGAGATGTTCATCCAGCTCGACATTTCCGGCTTCGCCGTAGCGGGGTAGACGATGGCCGTCCTGCGCAAACCGGAGACCCT
>JAABQW010000313.1 GCA_011391275.1 Betaproteobacteria bacterium | reverse complement strand
GCCGCGCTCCCGTCCATGATCGGCACTTCCTCGGCCGACACGTCCACGTAGGCGTTGTCGATCCCGAGGCCGAAGAACGCGCTCATGAGGTGCTCGACCGTGGACACGCGCGCGCCGCCCTTCTCGAGGACGGTGGCCATGCGGGTGTCGACGACGTTGTGGGCGCGCGCCGGGATCGCCGGGTTGCCCGGCAGGTCGGAGCGGCAGAAGACGATGCCCGTGTCCGGGGCCGCGGGACGCAGGACGAGCATCACCTTGTGGCCGGTGTGGACACCGACGCCGGTTGCCTTGACGGAAGACTTGAGGGTGCGCTGGCGGATCATCGGGATTGACCGGGGTCGGTTCTGGCGGCCGGGTATATCCAAAAAGTGAATTCTATCATGCTCTTAGCATCCCATCCCGGACTTCCCGGCAGTATTGCGGAGCGCGCGGGCAGGGTGGCCATGCGCGGTGCCGCGGTCATGAAAAGGGCCCGCTTGCGCGGGCCCAAGAGAGGCGGGCACGGCCGCCGGGAGACGATCGGCGACCGTGTACAGCCGTGCATCCCCACCCCCCGGTGAAACCGTTCGGGGGCTGGCGCGGGACATCGGCCGGAGACGGGGGCCCTGCCCCGCGCCGGCCGGTCAGTCCGCCTGCTTGCGCAGGAACGCGGGAATGTCGAGCGTCTCCATGCCGGAGTGGCGCAGCGCGTCGACCGTCTGGTCGCGGCGGCGCCGGAACGCGGCAGGCTGCTCGAGCTCCTCGTAGTTGACGGCCATCGGCTCGTCGTGGGTGCCGGTGCGCTGGACGATCGAGATCGTCGGCTGGCGCTGCGCGGCGGCGCCGCCCAGGCCGGTGGCCACGATCGTCACGCGCAGGGCGTCGCCGATCGACTCCTCGATGACGCTGCCGTAGATGATGGTCGCGTCCTCCGCGGTGAACGAGCGGATCGTGTTCATCACCTCGTGAACCTCGCGCAGCTTCAGGCTCTTCGAGGCGGTGATGTTCACGAGCACGCCGCGCGCGCCGGAGAGGTGGATGTCCTCCAGCAACGGCGAGTGCACCGCCTGCTCCGCGGCCATCTGCGCGCGCTCGGGGCCGGAGGCCATGGCCGAGCCCATCATCGCCACGCCGTTCTCGCTCATGACGGTGCGCACGTCGGCGAAGTCCACGTTCACCAGGCCCGGGCAGTTGATCACCTCCGCGATGCCCGCGACGGCGCCGTTGAGCACGTCGTTGGAGGCGCGGAAGGCGTCCTCGTAGGCGACGTCCTCGCCCAGCACCTGCATCAGGCGCTCGTTGGGGATGATGATCAGGGAGTCCACGTGCTGCTTGAGCGCGTCGATCCCGACGGCGGCCACCTTCTGGCGCTTGCCCTCGAAGTCGAACGGCTTCGTGACCACCGCTACCGTGAGGATCCCCATCTCCCGGGCGATCGACGCGACCACGGGTGCGGCGCCCGTGCCCGTGCCGCCGCCCATGCCCGCGGTGATGAAGAGCATGTCGGCTCCGCCCACCAGCTCCTCGATGCGGCTCCTGTCCTCCTCGGCGGACTGGCGGCCCACCTCGGGGTTGGCGCCGGCGCCCAGGCCCTTGGTGACGCCCGTGCCCAGCTGCAGCGTCGTCCTGGCGAGGTTCCTCTTGAGCGCCTGGGCGTCGGTGTTCATCGTGATGAACTCCACCCCCTGCACCCCGTTGTTGATCATGTGGTCCACGGCGTTGCCGCCGCAGCCGCCGATCCCCACCACCTTGATCACCGCCTCCGGCGATTGGGCTTCAAGCAATTCGATCATCTGTCGTCTCCTTTTGTAATGACTGCGGTTGCAACTGCGCTCTGCCTGCTCGTTGGGCCCCTCGCTTCGCCGCCCCGCCTCGCGCGGGAACGGCGCGACGCGGGGCTAGAAATTGCCCTTGAACCAGTTCTTCATCTTCTCGAGCACGTCCTTGAAGCCCGTGCCCGTGATCTTCGCGTGGTGGTCGCGCCGCACCTGCTCCAGCCCGGCCAGCAGCAGCCCCATGCCCGTGGAGTGGCGCGGGTTCCTCACCACCTCGGCCAGCGCGCCGGCGTACTGCGGCAGCCCGACGCGAACCGGCATGTGGAAGACCTCCTCGCCCAGTTCCACCATCCCCTTCATGAGCGAGGAGCCGCCCGTGATCACGATCCCGGAGGACAGCAGCTCCTCCAGCCCGCAGGAGCGCAGCTCGCGCTGCACCAGGGAGTAGAGCTCCTCGACGCGCGGCTCGATCACCTCGGCCAGCGTCTGGCGCGAGATCTCGCGCGCCCCGCGGTCCCCCACCCCCGGCACCTCGATCATGTCGTTCACGCTCGCGAGCTGGCGCAGGGCCACGCCGTGGCGGATCTTCAGCTCCTCGGCGTCCTTGGTGGGCGTGCGCAGCGCCATCGCGATGTCGTTGGTGATCTGGTCGCCGGCGATGGGGATGACGCTCGTGTGCTTGATGGCGCCCTCGGTGAAGACCGCCAGGTCGGTCGTGCCCCCGCCGATGTCGACCAGGCACACGCCCAGGTCGCGCTCGTCGTCGAGCAGCACCGCGTCGGCCGAGGCGAGCGGCTGCAGCATGAGGTCGCGCACCTCCAGGCCGCAGCGGCGCACGCACTTCATGATGTTCTGCGCGGCGGAGACGGCGCCGGTCACGATGTGGACCTTCACCTCGAGGCGCATGCCGCTCATGCCCAGGGGCTGGCGCACGCCGCCCTGGCCGTCGATGATGAATTCCTGCTCCAGGATGTGCAGGACCTGCTGCTCCATCGGGATGTTCACCGCGCGCGCCGTCTCGATCACGCGGTCGATGTCGTACTGCGACACCTCCTTGTCCTTGATCGCGACCATGCCGTGCGAGTTGAAGCTCTTGATGTGGCTGCCGGCGATCCCGGTGATCACGTCGCGGATCTTCACGTCCGCCATCAGTTCCGCCTCCTCCAGCGAGCGCTGGATGGCGGTCACGGTGGATTCGATGTTCACCACGGTGCCCTTCTTGAGGCCCCGCGACGGGTGGCTGCCCATGCCGATGAGGTTGAGCGTCCCCTCGGGCGTGACCTCGGCCACCAGGGTGACGATCTTCGAGGTGCCGATGTCCAGCGCCACCAGGACGTTGCGGCTCTCGCGGTTTCGGTTGACGATCATGGCTTCGCTCGGTTCCTCATGCGCGCCCGCCCTTCGGCGCCTTCCTGTTGTTTTCCGCGGCTTCCACGCCGCGCAGCGCGAACCCGTTGCCGTAGCGCAGGTCGGCGCGCGTCGCCGTGGCCGCCAGGTCCGCGACGTGGGGCCAGGCGGCGGCGAAGCGGGCTAGCCGCGCCTCCACGTCCGCGCGGCCCAGCTCCAGCACCAGGCCGCTCGCGAGCTTCGCCTGCCAGGCGCGCCGAGCCGACAGCCGGAGCTCGGTCACCGGGCTTGCCAGCGGCGCCGCGGCGCGGCGGATGCCCTCCCACGCGGCCGCCATCTCGGCGCCCGTTCCCTCCGGCCCCGAGAAGCGCGGCAGCTCGCCGTCGTGCTCCGCGGCGAACACCTCGCCGCGCGCGCTCACCAGCCGCGTCTCGTCCCAGCGGGCCAGCGCCACGTGCGCCTCGACCGTCACGTCGAGCGTCCCCGGGAACACGCGGCGCACCGAGCAGTCGCGCACCCACGCCAGCCGGTTCACGGCCTCGCGCACGTCCTGCAGCGACACTTCGCGCGCCTCGCGGCCGCGCAACCCGGCGGCCAGCCGCTCGAGGTCGGCCGCCGGCACGCGCGCCGTGTCTCCGGTGAAGCGGACCGCGGCGATCGGCCGGCGCGCAAGGGCGTCGTAGCCTGCCCAGGCGGCCCCGGCCACCACGGCGAGGGCGGCGAGACCGGCCGCCGCGCGCAGGGCGAGGGCGAGGGCGGGCTTCACGGACGGCCCTCCGTCGCCGCGCCCTCGAGGATGCGCAGGCACAGGTCGGGATAGGAGATGCCCACGGCGCGGGCCGCGATGGGCACGAGGCTGTGGCCGGTCATTCCCGGCGACGTGTTCATCTCGAGGAAGGAGAACGTGCCGTCGGGGCGCAGCATCACGTCCGCCCGCCCCCACCCCCGGCAGCCCAGCACGCGGAAGCTCGCGAGCGCGGCGCGGCGGATCGCCTCCTCGAGCGCGGGGTCGATGCCCGCCGGGCAGTGGTACTGCACCGCGTCCGTGAAGTACTTGTTCCGGTAGTCGTAGTTGCCCTGCGGCGCCTCGATGCGGATGAGCGGGAGCGCCTCGTCGCCCAGGATGGCCGCGGTGAGCTCCTGCCCGGCGACGAACTCCTCGGCGATCACGAGCGTGTCGTGCTTCGCGGCGAGCGCGCATGCGGCGGGCAGCTCCGCGGCCTCCAGCACCTTCGTGAGACCCAGTGTCGACCCCTCGCGGGAAGGCTTCACGATCATCGGCAGGCCGAGCGTGGCCGCGAGCCGCGGCCAGTCCGTATCCACGGTGACGATCTCGTAGCGCGGCGTGGGAATGCCCGCCGCGAGCCACACGAGCTTGGTCCGCCACTTGTCCATCGCGAGCGCGGAGGCCATGACGCCGCTGCCCGTGTACGGGATTCCCAGCACCTCGAGCGCACCCTGCACCGTGCCGTCCTCGCCGAAGCGGCCGTGCAGCGCGATGAAGGCGCGCGAGAAGCCCTCGCGTTTCAGGTCGAAGAGTTCGCGCTCCTTCGGGTCGAAGGGGTGCGCGTCGACGCCCTTCCCGCGCAGCGCCGCGAGGACGCCGTTGCCGGAGAGGAGCGAGATCTCCCGTTCGGCCGAAGGGCCGCCCATGAGCACCGCGACCTTGCCGAGGCGGGCGGTCATGGCGCGCGCCCTTCCACGGCACCCACGATCCGCACTTCCCGCACCAGCTCCACGCCCGCGCGCGCCCTCACCGTCGCGTGGACGTGGTCGATCACCGCCTCGATGTCGGCCGCGCTCGCGCCGCCGGCGTTCACGATGAAGTTGGCGTGCCTGCGCGACACCTGCGCGCCCCCGACCGCGAAGCCCTTGAGGCCGCAGGCCTCGATCAGCCGCGCGGCGTGGTCGCCGGGCGGGTTGCGGAAGACGCTTCCCGCGTTGGGGAGGCTGAGCGGCTGGGTCGCCACGCGCTTCACCAGGAGCGCCTTCATGCGCGCCATCGCCCCGGCCTCGTCGCCCGCGTCGAACGCGAAGGTGCCGCCCACGAACCATTCCTCCGCGCCGTCGCGCGCGACGACGTGGCGGTAGCCGATCTCGTAGTCCTGCGGCGTGCGGGTGCGCAGCACCCCCGTGCGGTCGATCGTGCGCACCGACACCACGTGGTTCCACGTCTCGCCGCCGTAGCAGCCGGCGTTCATCGCCAGTGCTCCGCCCACCGTCCCCGGAACGCCCGCCAGCCACTCGGCCCCGGCCCCCGCATGGCGCGCGACGTAGCGGGCCAGGTGCGGGGCGGGCACGCCCGCGCCGGCCACCACGACGAGCCTGGGCCCGGGAAGCGGGGCCGACCCGATGCCGGTGAGCGCGTGGTGCGTGAAGACGACGCAGCCCGCGAAGCCTCCGTCGCGCACCAGGAGGTTGCTGCCCAGCCCCACGAAGAGGACGGGCTCGCCGGCGGGCCGCGCCGCGAGGAACGCCTGCAGGTCCTCGAGGTCCGCGGGGCGGAAGAAGGTCCGCGCCCGCCCGCCCGCGCGCCAGCTCACGTGCTTCGCCATCGGCTCGTCGTGGCGCAGCTCGCCGCGCAGGGCCGGGGCGAGGCGGATCGCGTCGCTCATGTCCATGCCCTCGCCCCCTTCGCCTCGGGCGCCGCGCGCGCGAGTTCCGGCGCCAGGCCCGCCACGGAACCGGCCCCCATGGTGACCACGACGTCGCCATCGCGGACCGCGGCGAGCACCGCGTCCTTCATCTGCGCCACCTGCTCGACGAAGACCGGCTCGACCTTGCCGGCCACGCGCACGGCGCGCACCAGCGCCCGGCCGTCGGCGGCGACGATCGGCGACTCGCCGGCCGGGTAGACGTCGGCGAGCACGAGCGCGTCCACGCTCGAGAGCACGCGCACGAAGTCCTCGAAGAGGTCGCGCGTGCGCGTGAAGCGGTGCGGCTGGAAGGCGAGCAGGAGCCGGCGCCCGGGAAAGGCGCCGCGCACGGCCGCGATCGTGGCCGCCATCTCCGCGGGGTGGTGGCCGTAGTCGTCGACGAGCGCGAAGTGCCCGCCCGGGGCGAGCGACACCTCGCCGAAGCGCTGGAAGCGCCGGCCGACCCCGGCGAACTCCGCCAGCGCCTTGCCGATCGCGGCATCCGGGGCGCCCACCTCGCGCGCGACGGCGATGGCCGCCAGCGCGTTGAGCACGTTGTGCTCGCCCGGCAGGTTGAGGGTCACCTCGAGGGGCGCCGCGTCGCCGTTGACGACGCGGAAGCGCATGCGCCCGGCATCCCAGCGCACGTCCTCGGCGCGCAGGTCGGCGTCGGTGCGGATGCCGTAGGTGACCATCGGCCTCGCCACGTTCTTCATGATGGCGCGCGCGTGCTCGTCGTCCTTGCACACGACCGCGAGCCCGTAGAAGGGCAGGTGGCCGAGGAACTCGACGAAGGCGCCCTTCAGGCGCTCGAAGTCCTGGCCGTAGGTCTCCATGTGGTCGGCGTCGATGTTGGTGACCACCGAGATCACCGGCTGCAGGTACAGGAAGGAGGCGTCGGACTCGTCGGCCTCGGCGACGAGGAACTCGCCCTTGCCCAGCCGCGCGTTGGTGCCGATGGAGTTGAGCCGCCCGCCGATCACGCAGGTGGGGTCGAGCCCCGCCTCGCCCAGCACCGCCGAGACGAGCGACGTCGTGGTCGTCTTGCCGTGCGTGCCGGCCACCGCGATGCCCTGCTTGAAGCGCATCAGCTCGGCCAGCATCATCGCGCGCGGCACGACGGGGACGTGCGCCTCGCGCGCCGCGACGACCTCCGGGTTGTCCTGCTTCACGGCAGTCGACACGACAACCGCGTCGGCGCCCGCGATGTGGCGCGCCTCGTGGCCGATGGCGACACCGATGCCCAGCTCGCGCAGCCGTCGCACCGCAGCGCCTTCCGCGATGTCGGTCCCGGTGACGGTGTAGCCGAGGTTCGCCAGCACCTCGGCGATCCCGGACATGCCCGAGCCCCCGATGCCGACGAAGTGGATGTGCTTGACCTTGTGCTTCATCGCGCCATGGCCTCGCACAGGTCCGCGCACTTCACCGTCGCCCCGGGCTTGCCCAGCGCCCGCGCCGCGGCGGCCATGGCGGCGAGCTTCTCGCGGGTGAGCCCGGCGAGCACGGCGGCCAGGCTCGCGGGCGTGGTCTCGAGCTGCGCCAGGCGCACCGCCGCGCCGCGCGACTCGAGGAAGCGGGCGTTCCCCGCCTGCTCGTCGGCCACGAACCACGGCAGGGGGAACAGGATCGCGGCCACGCCCGCCACGGCAATCTCGGCCACGGTGATGGCGCCCGAGCGCGCGATGAGCACGTCGCACCACGCGTAGCGCGCGGCCATGTCGTCGATGAAGGCGACCGCCTCGGCGTTCACGCCCGCCTCGCGGTAGCGGTCGCGCAGCGCCTCGTGGTTCCTCTCTCCCGCCTGGTGGACCACCTCGGGGCGCGAGCCTTCGGGGAGCGCGGCGAGCGCGGCCACCACCAGGTCGTTCAGCGTCTGCGCCCCCAGGCTCCCGCCCACGACGAGCAGGCGCAGCGGACCCGTGCGGCCGGCGTAGCGCTCGGCCGGTGCGGGCACGCGCGCGATCTCCTCGCGCACCGGCGTGCCCAGCCAATCGACGCGGCGCGGCCGCGGGATGCGGTCGCCGATCGCGTGCCCGGTGCGCGCCTCGAACGAGCCTTCCATTCCCGCCACCACGCGGTCGGCCACGAGCGCCAGCGCGCGGTTGGTGAGCCCGGCCGTCGCCCCCGGCTCGTGCACGACGAGGGGCTTGCCCCAGAGGACGGCCATCATGCCGCCCGGGAACGCGACGTAGCCGCCCATCGACAGGACGACGTCCGGCCGCACGCGGAAGAGAATCGCGGTCGATTGCCAGAAGGCCACCAGGAGCTTCAGCGGCAGGAGGGCCCACGCGAGCCCGCCCTTGCCGCGCACGCCCGTCATCGCCACGGTCTCCATCGGGTAGCCGGCCCGCGCGACGAGGCCGCGTTCCATGCCCGCGGGCGTGCCCATCCACACGACCTTCCAGCCGCGACCGGCGAGTTCCTTCGCAATGGCGAGGCCGGGAAAAATGTGACCGCCCGTGCCGGCCGCCATGATGAGGATGGTCCTTGCCATCTCAGGCGACCTCCCCACGAAACAAGGTCACATTTTCGGCGCAGGCTAACGTGGCGCCGTTTGCCACGTTAAGCGTGCAGCCCACGGCTGCGAGCGGGCCGGAGCCAAAGATGTGACCGCCCGTGCCGGCCGCCATGATGAGGATGGTCCGGCTCACAGGGAGCCCCCCTGCATCAGGAGTCGATTCTGGTTCCGGCCCGCTCGCGAAGCTCGCTTAACTTGCACAAGGCGCAAGTTAGCCTTCACCGAAATCGATACCTGTGTAATGCGCTCGGCTCTCATAGAGAGCCTCCGCGCATCAGGTATCGATTTTCGAAGTCGATCCGCAGGAGGATCGCGACCGACACGCAGTTCATCACGATGCCGGTGCCGCCGAACGACAGGAGCGGGAGCGTCAGGCCCTTGGTGGGCAGCAGCCCCATGTTCACGCCCATGTTGATGAACGTCTGCGCCGCGAGCCACACGCCGATGCCCTGCGCGACGAGCGCCGCGTAGTAGCGCTCCAGGCTCGCGGCCTGGCGGCCCACGGCGAAGGCGCGCACGATGAGGAAGAGGAAGAGCGCGATCACGGCCGCGACGCCCGCGAACCCGAGCTCCTCGGCGATCACCGCGAGGAGGAAGTCGGTGTGCGCCTCCGGCAGGTAGAAGAGCTTTTCCACCGAGGCCCCCAGTCCCACGCCGAGCCACTCGCCGCGCCCGAAGGCGATGAGGGAGTGCGAGAGCTGGTAGCCCTTGCCGTAGGCGTCGGACCACGGGTCCATGAAGCCGAGGATGCGCTGCAGCCGGTAGGGCGAGGAGACGATGAGGACCACGAAGGCCGCCGCGAGGCCCACCGCGAGCACCGCGAAGATCCGCCAGTTGAGCCCGCCCAGGAAGAGGATGGCCATCGCGATGAGGGTCACCACCACCAGCGCGCCGAAGTCCGGCTCACGCAGCAGCAGTCCCGCCACGAAGAACATCACCGAGAACATCGGCAGGAAGCCCTTCTTCAGGTCGTCCATGAACGCGCCCTTGCGCACCGTGTAGTCGGCCGCGTACAGGACCACCAGGAGCTTCATGACTTCCGACGGCTGGAACCCCAGCGGGCCGAGCGCGATCCAGCGCCGCGCCCCGTTGACCTCGCGGCCGACGCCGGGGATGAGCACCAGGATGAGCAGCCCCACGCCCGCCATGAACAGCCACGGGGCCGCGGCCTGCCAGTAGCGCACCGGCACGCGGAAGGCGACCGCCCCCGCCGCGAGCCCCGCCGCGAGGTAGATGCCGTGGCGCGCGAGGAAGTAGTGCGGGCGGAAGCCGGTGAAGCGCTCCGCCTCGGCCATCGCGATGGACGCCGAATAGACCATCACCAGCCCGATCGCGGCGAGCAGCACCGCCGTCCAGACCAGGGCCTGGTCGATGGCGGTGTCGCGGCGTCCGGGGTTGTAGAGCATCAGGCCTCCACCCGTTGCGCCAGCGCGCGGGCGGCCGCGGCGAAGACCTCGCCGCGCTGCTTGTAGTTGGCGAACATGTCCAGGCTCGCGCACGCGGGCGACAGGAGCACCGCGTCGCCGCGCCGGGCGAGCCGGAAGGCCGTTTCCACGGCCTCCTCCATGGAAGCGGCGCGCTCGCACGCGACGCCCGCCGGCGCGAGCGCCTCGGCCAGCGCCGGCGCGTCGCGGCCGATGAGCACCACGGCCCTCGCCCCTTCGCGCACCGCGGCGACGAGCGGGGAGAAGTCCTGGCCCTTGCCGTCGCCGCCCGCGATGAGCACGACCGTCTCGCGCATTCCCTCGAGTGCGGCGACCGTGGCGCCGACGTTGGTGCCCTTCGAGTCGTCGTAGAACGCGACCCCGCGCGCCTCGGCGACGCGCTCGACGCGGTGCGGCAGGCCGCGGAACTCGCGGATGGCGCGCGCGAGCGGCCCGGCGTCCAGGCCGCAGCTGCGGCACAGCGCGTGCGCGGCCAGCGCGTTGGCCGCGTTGTGCAGCCCCGCCACGGGAATCTCGTCCAGCGCCACGATGGGCTCGCCCCCGTGCGCGAGGCGCCCGCCCGCGATGCCCCACTCGCCGTCGCCGGCCGGCTCGCCCAGCCCGAAGGTCGCGGCGCGCCCGCCCGCCATCGCGAGGCTCCAGGGGTCGTCGCGGTTCAGTACCCGGGTGCCGCACTGCCTGAAGATGCGCGACTTCGCGTCGGCGTAGGCCTGCATCGTGCCGTAGCGGTCCAGGTGGTCCTGCGTGAGGTTGAGCATGGCCGCCGAGTCGAGCGCGAGGCTCGCGGTCGTCTCCAGCTGGTAGCTCGACAGCTCGATCACCCAGGCCTGCGGCTCGCCCGCCGGGCGCGGCTCGCGCAGCGCGTCGAGCACAGGCAGGCCGATGTTGCCGGCCACCACGGTGCGCAGTCCTGCGGCGCGCGCCATGGCGCCCGCGAGCGCCGTCACGGTGCTCTTGCCGTTCGTGCCGGTGATGCCGATCACGCGCGCTCCGGAAGCCGAGCGCGCGACTTCGCGCCCGAAGATCTCGACGTCGCCGACGACCTCGATGCCGCGGGCGACGGCCTCGCGCAGGATCGGCTCGCGTAGCGCAATGCCCGGACTCGCAGCGACCGCGTCCACGCCTGCCAGGCTCTCGAGGACGAAGGGGCCGAGATCGACGCGGATGCCGGGGACCGCCTCGCGGACTTTTCCCAGGGCCGGAGGCGCTTGGCGCGTGTCGGCGGCGCGCAGCCGCGCGCCTTTCTCAGCGAGCCAACGAACGCACGAAAGCCCCGTGTCACCGAGCCCCAGAACGAGTACGGCCTTTCCTGACCAGTCGTCATGAGCCATCTCCTTGTCGCGCCTACCTGAGCTTGAGCGTCGAGAGTCCGACGAGGACGAGCATCATCGTGATGATCCAGAAGCGGACCACGACCTGGTTTTCCTTCCACCCCTTCAGCTCGTAGTGGTGGTGCAGCGGCGCCATGCGGAAGACGCGCCTGCCAGTGAGCTTGAAGGACGCCACCTGGATCATCACGGAGAGCGTCTCCACGACGAACACGCCGCCCATGATGAAGAGGACGATTTCCTGCCGGACCACGACCGCGACCACGCCGAGCGCCGCGCCCAGCGCGAGGGCGCCGACGTCGCCCATGAAGACCTCCGCGGGGTACGCGTTGAACCACAGGAAGGCGAGCCCCGCGCCCGCGATCGCCGCGCAGAAGACCGCCAGCTCGCCGGCCCCGGAGATGAACGGGAACCCCAGGTACTTCGAGAACACCGCGTGGCCGGTGACGTAGGCGAACACGGCGAGCGCCCCCGCGATCATCACCGTGGGCATGATCGCCAGGCCGTCGAGGCCGTCGGTGAGGTTCACCGCGTTGGAGGTGCCCACCACCACGAAGTAGCCGAGGATCACGAAGCCGATGGCGCCCAGCGGGATGGCGACGGTCTTGAAGAAGGGCACGAGGAGCTCGGTCTGCGCCGGGAGCTTCGCGCTCCAGGCGAGCGTCGCCACCGCCACGCCCGCGATCACCGACTGCCAGAAGAACTTCGCCCGCGCCGAGAGCCCCTTGGGGTTGCGGTGCACGACCTTGCGCCAGTCGTCCACCCAGCCGATGGCGCCGAAGCCGAGCGTGGTGGCGAGGCAGATCCACACGTAGCGGTTCTGCAGGTCCGCCCAGAGGAGCGTCGTCACGGCCACGGACACGAGGATGAGGGCCCCGCCCATCGTCGGCGTGCCGGTCTTCACGAGGTGCGTCTGCGGGCCGTCGTCGCGAACCGACTGGCCGATCTTGTAGGCGGTGAGGCGCCGGATCATCGCCGGGCCGATGAGGAAGGAGATGATGAGCGCGGTGAGCGCGGCCAGCACCACGCGCAGCGTGATGTAGGTGAAGACGTTGAAGGCGCGGAT
>JAABQW010000312.1 GCA_011391275.1 Betaproteobacteria bacterium | reverse complement strand
GAGGAATAGGCCTTGCCCGAAAGGCGGACACCTATCTCGCCAACTGGGTTCTCCGTCCCCAATGCCTGCTCGAGCGACATCGGCGGGGGGTCGCGCAGCGCCTGAAGCTGGGCGTCAAGTTCCCGTTTCGTCGACGGTCGCTTTGACATGACCTCTAACTAATATTGGGGCGACAGTTGTTCGGAGAGGTAACACCCGATAAACCGGCGCCATTGATTGATAACGCGTTCATTTTGTGCGTCGGAGAGCAACCGGTCAACGGGAAGTCCTTGATCGGCGTTCGGAATGTCATCGACCTGTCCGATTGCGCCGATGACAAACACCGCACCCCCACCGGGTTATTCGTCAGCCAGCACGCCCCGCCCGCTGCGCCTCCTCGACCAGCTTCGCCGGGAGATCCGCGCCCGGCACTACAGTCGCCGCACGGAGGATACCTACGCGCACTGGGTGGTTCGCTACGTGCGCTTTCACGGCCGGCGTCACCCGCGCGAACTGGGCGCGGAGCACGTCACCGCCTTCCTTTCCTCCCTCGCCAACGATCGGCAGGTCGCGGCCTCAACGCAGAACCAGGCCCTGGCGGCGTTGCTCTTTCTCTACAAGGCGGTGCTGGCGATCGAGCTGCCCTGGATGAACGAGATCGTGCGGGCCCGCCGCCCGCGGCGCCTGCCGGTCGTCCTCACGCGGGCCGAGGTCCATTCGCTTCTCGACGGGCTGCTGGGCACGCACGCGCTTATGGCGAGGCTCATGTACGGCACCGGCATGCGGCTCATGGAATGCCTTCGCCTGCGCGTGAAGGATGTCGATCTCGCCCGCCGGGAGATCATCGTTCGCCAGGGCAAGGGCGCAAAGGACCGCATGACCATGTTCCCGGCCTCGCTGGTGGAGGAGATGACGGCGCACCTCGACCTCGTTCGCGCGATCCACGCGTCGGACCGCGCGGCGGGCGTGCCGGGCGTGGAACTCCCGGATGCCCTCGCGCGGAAGAAGCCCGGCGCAGGCACTGACTGGGGCTGGCAATGGGTCTTCCCGCAGGATCGCCTGTCGGTGGATCCGCGCACGGGCATCCGCCGCCGTCACCACGCCTTCGACCAGACCTTTCAGCGCGCCATCAAGCGGGCGTCGGCGAAGGCGCGGATCGCCAAGCCCGTGTCGTCGCACACGCTTCGCCACAGCTTCGCCACCCACCTCATGGAGGCGGGCTACGACATCCGCACGGTCCAGGAACTGCTCGGCCACAAGGACGTAAGCACCACCATGATTTACACGCACGTCCTCAACCGGGGTGGTCGCGGGGTCGTGAGTCCGCTGGACCGCTGAGTCATCCGCCATGCCACCGAAAGTGCGAGACTTGATCGCGGGGAGTGGAAAGCATGAAAGACAGCGCCAGGTACGCGAAGGTCGTCGCATGGTCCGAAGAGGACCAGTGCTACGTGGGCACTTCCCCGGGCCTGATTCTTGGCGGCGTCCACGGTCCGGACGAAGGAGCCGTGTTCGACGAGCTCTGCCGGGTGGTCGACGAGGCGATCGCCATTTGCCGCGAGGACGGAAAGCCGCTTCCTACGAATGCCGCGGCCCGGCGGCCGGTTCCTTCCGATCGTAGGTCAGGATCCGCCCGCCCGCGCCCGGCGGCCACTCACCCCCGAACTGGACCCGCTTCTCCACGCGCGAGTAGCCCTGCGCTTCCATGCGCGTGTTGAACCGGCCGCAGTGCCCGCGCCCCGCGTCGGCCAGCACGAACCGCACAGTGGCCTTGGCGTGGCGGGCGAGGAAGCCCGCGAGCAGCCTCGGGTGCTCGTGCTCGTAGAGAACGTCCGCGCCGATCACGAGGTCGAATCGCCCGATGCCCGTGTCCGGCCCGCCCCACGGCGCGAGGCAGAACGGGATCGGCGCCATGTCGTTCAGGTCGGTGTTGTGGCGCATGAAAGCCATCGCAAGAGGGTGATGGTCGCTCGCGGTGATGTCGGCGCCGCGGCGCGCGAGCACCAGGCTCGCCAGCCCCAGCCCGCAGCCCACCTCAAGGATGCGCAGCCCCGCGATGGGGATCGCGTCCATCGCCTCGGCGAGCGCCACGCCCGCGGGCCAGATCACGCCGAAGAGCGGCCAGGATGCGGGCGTCACGCCGGCCCGCTCGGCCTCCCCGTCCGGATCCGAATACTGGCGCCTGTCCGACAGCGCGCGCACCCGGTAATCGCGCTTCCCGATGCGGTACGTGCTCGTCTCTACCGTGTAGCCAGTCACCCGGCGGGCCTAGGGCTTCTTCGCCTTCAGTTCCGCGATGCGCTTCTTCTCCTCGAGCTTGATGCGCTTCATGAGCTTGTCGTCGGGGTCCTTCCAGTCGCCGCCCGCCGCCTTCGCCATGTAGGCCGCGGCACGCGCGAACTCTTCCAGCTTGAGGCTCTCCTTTCCCCCCTTGGGCGGCATCTTTCGCACGCCCACCCAGCCGTGTGCCGTGACGATCGCCTGGCCTTCCGCTATGAGGGGTCCCCACTTTGCCTTGTCGCCGAACCTGGGCGCATCGTCCACGCCGGTGGCATGGCAGGCATGGCAGGTTTCCTTGTACACGTGCTCGCCGCTCTTCTTCGAATCGGCGTGGGCTGCCTTGGCGATGCACGCCACCGCCAGGGTGGCAACCAGCGTTCCTCCCGCAGCGTGCAGCCGGCGTCCAGTGAATCCGTGTTTCATGTAGCGCTCCGTGAAAGTGCCTTCGAGTCTTGCCGTACCGGGACTGCGTTCTGCCTAGTCTGGCACAACGCCGCCGAACGCGAGCGCGATGCGCCGCGCGGCCGCGGTGCCCCACGCCTCGTAGACGGCCGGGCCCGGGTGGAAACCGTCTGCGGCCATGTGCGCGGCGTCCAGTTCCCCCTCCAGCGCCAGGTACTCGGCGCCCGTCCCGTCCGGCAGGAAATCCTGAAGTGCCCGGTCGAGCTCGCGCGCCCGCGCGCCGAGGTACCAGCGAAGCGGCTGCGGCAGCGCGGGGAACCGGTCCATCGGCGGGATGCGGGAGGCGAGGATGAGCCGAGCGCCGAACTTGCCGCGCAGCAGCGCGAAAAGGGCCGCCTGCTGGCGAAGAAAGCGCTCCACGCCGACGTTCCCGGTCACGTCGTTCACGCCCAACGACGTCACGACGACGTCGGTGGCGAAGGCCTCGGCGCGCTCGAGGTGGCGGAAGGTCGACGCCGTCGTCGCCCCGGTTCGCGCCACCAGCCACCACTCGACGCGGAAGCGGTCCGCGAGCCCGGCCACGATCCGGCCCGTGAGCGCCTCGTCCTGGGATGTCGCGCCGACGCCCGCGCCCGCCGAGTCGCCAAGGACGAGCACGCGAATCGGCACGCCCTCCCCTGTTGCGCCCTCCCGCGGTCCGGCGGGCTCCGGCAGGACCGGCGTCTCGCGGCGCACGCGCCTGCCCTGGACGAGCAGAGCCGGGCCCAGCGTCCACTTGGCGATCTCGAGCCTCATGCCTAGCGGATCTCGGCGATGAGCCGCTCGATGAGCCGCGCGCCCTGCTCGACGTAACCGCCGGAGAAGAGGTTCGCGTGGTTCAGCACGTGGTAGAGGTTGTAGAAGTCGCGGCGCACGGCGTAGCCGTCGTCGAGCGCCCAGGCGGCGCGGTAGGCCGCGTGGAAGTCCTTGGGGAAGCCGCCGAAGAGTTCCGTCATCGCGAGGTCGGCCTCGCGGTCGCCGCAGTACACCGCGGGGTCGAACACCACGGGCGTGCCGTCGGCGAGCGCCGAGGCATTGCCGCCCCAGAGGTCGCCGTGCAGGAGCGAGGGAACAGGCGTGTGCGTTCGGAAAAAGGCGTCGCAGTCTGTAAGCAGCCGCTCGCCCCGGTCGATCATCTTCGAGGGATAGCGCTTCGCCATGGCCATGCGCAACTGGGCATGGACGCGCTTCTCGCGCCAGAACGCCAGCCAGTCCTCGCTCCAGCCGTTGGCCTGAGGCGAGGCGCCGATGAAGTTGTCCCTTTCCCACCCGAACTTCGCCTGCGGCAGTCGGTGCTGCGCGGCCAGCGCCGTGCCGAGCCTCGCACCTGAGGCCGTCGAGAGGGGCTCGAGTTCCAGCCATTCGAGGATGAGCCAGGCCGTCTCGCCGTCGTCGCCCTGGGTGATGACGGCAGGGACGCGCACCGCCCTCGCCGAGCGCAATGCCGCGAGCCCCTCGGCCTCGGCGGCGAGCATCGGCGCGCGCTCCCTCTCCGCGAGCTTCGCGAAGAGCTTCGCCTTCCCGCCGGCGTCCTCGCCATCGAGTCGCATTGCCGTGTGGATGCAGCCGCCGGAGACGGGCTCGGCCGCAAGCAGCGACCAGTCCGCGCGCGTCGCGTCCATCACCGCGCGTTCCAGCGTCTCGCGCAGCTCCGGCGTCACGTGCATCAGGCCGCGGCCCGCCAGCGGGCGAAGGCGACGTCGAGGTCGGCCATGAGGTCGGCGGGGTCCTCCAGCCCGATGTGCAGGCGGATGAGCGGGCCGCCGTCCCACGGGCGCACCTGCCGGCCGTGGCGCAGGTTCGCCGGGATGATGAGGCTTTCGAAGCCGCCCCAGCTGTAGCCGATGCCGAAGTGTTCGCAGTGGTCCATGAGGGCGGCCACCTGCTCGCGCGTGCACGGCTGCAGCTCCACGCCGAAGAGTCCGGAGGAGCCCTTGAAGTCGCGCTTCCACAGCGCGTGCCCCGGGTCGCTTTCCAGCGCCGGGTGCAGCACGCGCTTCACCTCCGGGCGCCCCTGCAGCCAGCGCGCGATTTCCAGCGCCGCCGCGCCCTGCTTCTCGAGGCGCAGCGCCAGCGTGCGCATGCCGCGCACCATCAGGTAGATGTCGTCGGGGCTCGCGGTCTGGCCGAGGTCGCGCGAGGTGGCGTGCAGCATCGGCCAGGCGCGCTCGTTGGCCACCACTGCGCCCAGGATCACGTCGGAGTGGCCTCCCAGGTACTTCGTGGCCGGCTGCACGACGAGGTCCACGCCGTAGTCCATCACCGGGTAGTACAGGCCGGTACCCCAGGCATTGTCGGGAATCACGAACGCGTCCTTGGCGTGCGCGGCCTTGCAGATCGCCGGGATGTCCTGGATCTCGAAGGTGAGCGAGCCGGGGCTCTCCGCGTACACCACCGTGGTGTTCGCCCGCATCAGCCGGCCCACCTCCTCGCCGCTCGCGAGCGGGTCGTAGTACGTGGTCTCCACGCCGAACTTCGCGAGCGTGTGGTCGCAGAAGTGCCGCGACGGGCCGTAGACGGAGTCGACCATCAGCACGTGGTCGCCCGCCTTCACCACCGCCATGATCGCCACGGCCACAGCAGCGAGGCCGGAGGGCACGGTCACCGCGCGGTGCCCGCCTTCCAGGTCGCAGGCGAGTTCCTCGAAGGCGTTGCGCTGCGGCATGTTGACGATGCCGTAGGTCGCGATCCGCTCGCCTGCCTCGAAGAGCTTCTGCGTCCCGGCGAGCTCGGCGAGGCTCCCGAAGAGAACGGTCGAGGCGCGCGCCACGGGGAGGTTCACGGTCGCCGGCGTGTGCGCGGCCTTCCGCCCCCCGTGGACCAGCTTCGTGGCCTTCTTCATGCGTCTGCGCCTTCGCGTTCCATTTCCCTGCGGATGCGAACGGCTTCCGATGTCTCGTCGATCGCGACGTCGGCCCACGACACGGGCCTGCCCGCGGGCACGTCCCTCAAGAGCCTCACCTTGTGCGCAAGCCCGATGGGCAGCCCCCCCGCCTTGAGCGAGTCGGAAGCCGGCATGAGCTTTCCGTACACCGTGTAGCCGCCCTCGCCGTCGAGCATCTCGCCCGCCTTCAGGTCGCGCTTGGCCGTGGCCACGCAGTCGCCGCGGAAGCCCGTGGCCGCCCCCGTCGCCTCGCCGCGCACGGCCACGCTCGCCACGCTGATGCCCAGCTCCAGTCCGATCAGGTGGCATGGCTTGTACATCGAGGCGTACTCGCCGGAGGGGTCGGTGACGATGCCGTACTCCTGGAAGCAGCGGCGCACGTACTCGTGGCCCGCCGCGAAGGTGACGTAGACGCCCCAGCGCAGGTCGCGGAACACCGGGCGGCCGTCGCGCTCGACGCTGGAGATCACCTCCACCTGGCCGCGGTGGTGCAGGTGTCCGCCGTCGGCCTTCGGGCGCAGCACGCGCGCCAGGTCGTCAACGCCGCAGGGCGGGAACTCCAGCCCGCCGGGCGCGGCGCGCAGCCCCGTGGCGTTGGCCACCGCCGCCATCTCGATCGCGCTCTTCGTGCCGTCGAGGAAGGAGTTGAACATCTGCGCGTTGAAGTCGCCCTTGGCCACCATCTCCGGCGTGAAGCCGTAGTGGCCCCACACCGTCTCCGGCGTGGAGGCGTGGTAGGCCGGCAGGTACTTCGTGCCCTTGCCCGCGGCCACCACCTCGAAGCCCGCCGCCCGCGCCCAGTCCACCTGCTCGCAGATGAGCGCCGGCTGGTCGCCGTAGGCGAGCGAGTAGACGATCCCCGACTGCCGCGCCATGCGCGCCAGGATCGGCCCGGCCAGCGCGTCGGCCTCCACGTTGACCATCACGATGTGCTTGTGCGCCTCGCAGCAGGCCAGCACGTGGCGGATGCCCGCCGCGGGGCTGCCGGTGGCGTCGATCACCACTTCCGTCGCGGGGTGCGCGATGGCTGCCGCCGCGTCGTCGGTGAGGAAGGTGCTGCCGTCGCGGACCGCTTCGTCGAACGACTTCGCCTCCAGCCGCGCCGCGCTCCAGCCCACCCGCAGCAGCGACGCCTTCGCGCGCGCCGGCGCGAGGTCGGCCACCGCCAGCAGGTGGATGCCCGGGGTACGCCGGGCCTGGGAGAGGTACATGGAGCCGAACTTGCCGGCGCCGATGAGCACGACGCGGACGGGGCGCGAAGCGGCCTCGCGGTCTTGCAGGAGTCGATGGAGGTTCATGGGAGGTCGGCCTGGGGGGGTATGCGGCGTTTCAGGTGAAATGTCGCCGGCCCGAAGTGCCGTTCGTGCGGGGTATTGCGCCGCTCGTCGGCCGATCGCGTCACGCCCGACGACAATTCGGCAACAGTTTAACGCCGCGCCTTGGGACAATGCAGGACTTGCCCTAGACTCGCTCCAAAACCGACAACGACGTTCATGGCCACGCTCCCGGCGCCCGGCGCCGACACCCTCGCCCCCGTCCTGGAGGAAATCCGTCCCGGCCTGGCACTCCTGGGCTTCCCGGCGTACGTGGTGGACGCGCAGCGCCGCTACCGCTACCTGAACGCGGCGTACGAAAGCTATTTCGGCAGGCGGTCGGCGGAGATGGTCGGCCGCACGGTCGAGGAGGTCTTCGGCCCGCCCCCGCCGGACGACCGGCGCGCCGCGCTCAACCGCGCCCTCGCCGGCGAGTCGCTCACCTTCGACCGGGAGGCGCGCCACGGGCCGAACCAGGGGCGGTGGATCCGGCTGCACTACATCCCCGTCCGCGCGTCGGGCGACGTCGTCGCGGCCACCGTCGTCCTGATGGACATCCAGCACCTCAAGGACGCGCAGGACGCCATCGCCGAGCGCGAGAGGCAGCTCTCCCTCATCACCGACACGATCGGGTTCCCCGTCACCTATGTGGACCGCGAGGGGACCGTGCGCTTCGCCAACGCCCAGAGCGCGGCGTGGGCCGGGCTCACGACCGAATCGATGGTCGGCCGGCCGTTCCGCGAGCACACGCCGCCCGAGATCCTCGCGAAGACCCTGCCCCTGATGGAGCGCGCGCTGGCGGGCGAGGCGGTCACCTACGAGCGCGAGGCACTCTGGCCCGGGCGGGAGAGGCGCCACATCCGCGGCCACATGATCCCGGACCGCGACGGCTCGGGCACGGTGCGCGGCGTCCTCATCCTCGTGATGGACATCGAGGAGGACCACCGGCTGCGCGAGTCCCTCATCGAGCGCACGCGCGAGCTGCAGCTCGTCATGGACAACGTCGGCGTCCCCATGGCCTACATCGGGGCCGACCGGCGGTTCCGCTTCTCCAACACGCCGGGCGTCGACTGGCGGCCGGGGATCACGGTCGAGAACATCGTCGGCAAGCACGTCGACGAGGTTTACGAGCCGGATGTCGTGGCCTTCATCGATGCCTACGTGGTCCGGGCGCTCGCGGGCGAGAAAGTCGTCTACGAACGCCGGGGCATGGCGGCCGACGGGGCGCTGCGCTGGATCCGCGTGACCATCATCCCCGATGTCCTCGCCGGGCAGGTCCTCGGCGTGTTCTCCGTCGTGATCGACATCGACGACGACCGGCGCCTTCGCGAGGCGCTGGAAAAGCAGGAGCGACAGCTGCGCTTCTACGCCGAGAACATCCCCGAGGCGATCGCCTTCGTCGACGCCGACTCGCGCTACCAGTTCGCCAACAAGACCTACCAGGGCGTCCGCGGCCAGGCGGCCGGCGAGATCCTGGGGCGCACGATCCGCGAGGTGCTGGGTCCCGAGGCGGCCGCGGAAGCCTTCGACCCGTACCTCGAGCGCCTGCGTCGCGGCGAGGTCGTCACCTACGAGCGCCTCGCGGGGCCCGCGGGCGGGGAGCGCCGCTGGCTCCTCATCCGCCTGGAACCCTGGATGGACGGGGCTGGCGCCTACGGCGGCTGCTACATCGTCGGCACCGACATCCACGAGCTGAAGGTCGCTCGCGAGAGCCTTGCCGGGCAGGAGGCGAAGCTGCGCCTCTTCACCGACAACGTGCCGGTGTCCATCGCCTACCTGGACACCCGGCGGCGGTACGTGTTCGTGAACCGCACCTTCGCGGAGACCCGCGGCATGCGGCGCGAGGACATCATCGGCCGCACCTCGGCCGAGGTCCTGGGCAAGGAGGTCGCCGACCGGCTCACCCCCATGGTCGGGCGCGTGCTCGCCGGCGAGGCGACCACCTACGAGCGCGAGGTCGTCCTGCCCTCCGGCGAGCGGCGCTGGCTGCTCGTGCGCTCGGTGCCGGACACGGGGCCGGACGGCGAGGTGCGCGGCATGTACGTGGTCGGCCACGACGTGCAGGAGCTCAAGAGCGCCCAGGAGCAGCTTCGCGCCCGCGAGGAGGAGCTGCGCTTCTTCGCCGAGAACATCCCCGAGGCCATCGTCTACATCGACCTCGGGCGCGGCTGCACCTTCGTGAACAACGTCTTCCTCGCCACGCGCGGGTTCACCCGCGAGTTCCTCCTGGGCAAGTTCCCGAAGGACGTCTACGGGACCGAGGAGATGCTCCTGTTGCAGCCGCACTTCGACCGCGTGATCGCCGGGGAGGCGGTCTCCTACGAGCGCACGATCGTGCACGCCCCGACGGGCGAGAAGCGCTGGATGCGCGTGAAGCTCACTCCGCGCACGGATGCCGCCGGCCGCGTGCTCGGCTTCTACGTGGTGTCGCACGACGTCCACGACCTCATGACGGCGCAGGCCTCGCTCGAGGAAAAGGAGCGCGAGCTGCGCCACGTCATCGATTCCATCCCCACGCCGATGGTCTACGTCGACGCGGGGCAGCGCTACCGGTACGTGAACAACGCGTTCCTCGACTACGTGGGCCAGCCCGCCGAGGCGGTGATCGGCCACACCGTGCGCGAGATCCTGGGCGGGGAGCGCCGCGCGCTTCTCGAGCCCGTCCTCGCCCGGGTGTCCGCCGGCGAGACGGTGAGCCAGGACAAGCCGATCGACTTCGCCGGCGGGCGCACGCGCTGGATGACCCTTCGCTACACGCCGCGCATGGACGCCGCGGGCAAGGTGATCGGCTACTACGTCACCACGAGCGACATCCACGAGCAGAAGGCCGCCGAGGAGGAGCTGCGACGCACCCACTCGATCCTCTCCGCGCACGTGGAGGGCACGCCGCTGGCCGTGATCGAGTTCGACCCGTCTCTGCGGGTCGTGCGCTGGTCGGGCAACGCCGCGTCCTTCTTCGGGTGGAGCGCGGACGAGGCCCTGGGCCGCCAGCTCTGGGACTGGCGGCTGGTCTTCGAGGACGATTCCGCCGCCGTCAGCGCGATGTTCCGGCGGCTGATCGACGGCCCCGACTCGCAGGCCACGCACCTGAACCGCAATTACCGCAAGGACGGATCCGTCATCTGGGTCGAGTGGCACAACTCCGCCCTGCGCGACGCCGAAGGCCGCCTGGTGTCGATCCTCTCCTTCGCCCAGGACGTCTCGACCCGCATCCAGGCCGAGGAGCGCCTGCAGTACATGGCCACGCACGACGGCCTCACGGGCCTGCCCAACCGGCTCGTGCTGAACGACCGCCTGTCGGCCGCGCTCGCGCGCGCGCAGCGCTCGCGGCACGGCGTGGGCGTGGTTTTCCTCGATCTCGACCACTTCAAGGACGTGAACGACACGCTGGGGCACAGGGTCGGCGACGAGCTGCTGAAGGACCTCGCCCGCCGCCTGCGCGGCGCGCTGCGGCAGAGCGACCTGCTGGTGCGCATCTCGGGCGACGAGTTCGTCATCGTCCTCGAGGACCTCGAGGGCGAGGGCGGCCCGGACCGCGTGGCGCAGAAGGTCCTCGACGAGGTGCTGCGGCCTTTCCCCATCGAGGGCCACGAGGTGAACGTGAGCGCGAGCCTGGGCTACGCCATCTACCCGGAGGACGGTTCCGACGCGGAGACTCTCCTCAAGAACGCCGACGCCGCGATGTACCACGCGAAGGACCTGGGCCGGAACAGCTACCGCGCCTTCTCGCGCGCGCTGGCGCAGCGCCGCGATGAGCGCGTGGGACTGGAGTCGGCGCTGCGCCGCGCCATCCGCGAACGCGAGTTCGAGCTGCATTACCAGCCGATCCTCGACGTCGTGACGGGGCACGTTTCCCATGTCGAGGCGCTGATCCGCTGGCACGACCCCGTGCGCGGCCTGGTCCTGCCGCCCACCTTCATCCCGCTCGCCGAGGAATCCGGGCTGATGCGCGACGTCGGGCACTGGGTCCTCGAGACCGCCGCGCGCCAGGCCGCTGCGTGGAACGCCGGGGGGCGCGGGCCCCTGACCATCGGCGTGAACCTCTCGGCGAGCCAGCTTCGCGACTCCACCATCGTCGCGGAGCTCGAGGCCATCCTGGCGGCCGCGGGTTGCGCGCCCACCTGGCTCACGCTGGAGATCACCGAGACCAGCATGGTGAAGGACGTGGAGGGCGTGAGCCTCACGCTGCGCAAGCTCCGCCGCCTGGGCTTCCGCATCGCCATCGACGACTTCGGCACCGGGTTCTCGAGCCTGTCGCACCTGCGCCACCTGCCGGTGGACACGCTCAAGATCGACAAGTCGTTCGTGGCCGACATCAACGGCGACGACAGGCGCGCCGCCGAGAGCGGCGGGGCGGCCATCGTCGCCGCGGTCACGGGGCTCGCGCGGGGGCTGGGGCTGGAAGTCGTGGCCGAGGGCGTCGAGCGCCCCTCCCAGCTCGCCTTCCTGCGCGAGCTGGGCTGCGGGTCCTTCCAGGGGTACCTCGCCTGCCCGCCGATGCCGCTCGCGGAGTTCGAGCACTGGCTCGCGAAGCAGGCGCACGGCGCGCCCGCACCGAAGCGCGCGCCCGCGCGCAAGGCTGCCGCGAAGAAACCCGCGGCGAAGAAGCCCGGCGCTACCAGGAAATAGAAACGCGCGCGCCGCCCAGCGGCGAGGTACCGATGCTCGCGGCGCCGCCGTGCCACTCGGCCACGCTCCTCACGATGGCGAGGCCCAGGCCCACGCCGCCCGATTCGCGTTCCCGGCCCGGCTCGGCGCGGATGAAGGGCTCGAAGAGCCGCTCCCGGTCCTCGGGCTGGATGCCGGGGCCGTCGTCGTCGACGTGCACGACCGTGCGCCCTTCCACGCGCTCCACGGTCATCATGACCCGCGCGCTCGCGTGGCGCGCGGCGTTGCGCACCACGTTGGCCAGGGCCCGGGCGAGGTACTTGCCGTCGCAGGTGAAGGTCTCGGGCAGTTGCGCGGGCGGCTCGATGGCGACCTCGCGGCCCGAGGCGCGCATCTCGTCCTTCGCGCGCCGGATCACGTCCTCCACAAGCACGCGCGCCGGCACCTCCTTCGGCGCGTAGGGCGGCGCCTGGCGCAGGTTGGCGAGCAGCAGCAGCTCGTTCACCAGTTCCTCCAGGTCCGCGACGTCGCGCCCCATCGCCTCGAAGCGGGCCTCGCGCTCGGTCGCGTCCTCGGATTCGCGCGCGAGCTCGAGGTCGAACTTGAGCTGCGCGAGCGGCGTGCGCAGCTCGTGCGCCACGCTCTGCTCCAGGTCGCGGTGCGATTCCAGCAGGCGCCCGACGCGCTCGGTCAT
>JAABQW010000311.1 GCA_011391275.1 Betaproteobacteria bacterium | reverse complement strand
GTCTACAGCGAGATCATCATGACGCGCGTCACCGTCCCCGTGGGCGAGGACATCGGCTTCCTGCCCGGCACCGAGGAGGAGAAGATGACGCCGTGGATGGGGGCGCTGGAGGACAACCTCGACGTCCTCATGAAGACCGACGACGAGGCGGGCGACTGGGGCCGCGCGGCCACCGCCGACCTGATCCGCAGCCGCATCAAGGTGAAGAGCCTCAACTTCATGCGCGGCAGGACCTTCATCAACAAGTACCTCATCATCGACGAGGCGCAGAACCTCACGCCCAAGCAGATGAAGACGCTCATCACGCGCGCCGGCCCCGGCACCAAGGTCGTCTGCCTGGGCAACATCGCCCAGATCGACACGCCCTACCTGACGGAGGGGTCGTCGGGCCTCACCTATGTCGTGGACCGCTTCAAGGGCTGGAGCCACAGTGGGCACATCACGCTCACGCGCGGCGAGCGCTCGCGGCTGGCGGACCACGCGGCCGAGGTGCTCTGACCCCGCCCGTCCCCGGCCCTCACCCCCAGCCCCTCTCCCGCAAGCGGGCGAGGGGAGCGCTTTTCTCCCTTCTCCCTCCGGGAGAAGGGCCGGGGATGAGGGTCATTCCGCCACGGCCGCGCTGCGGTTGAACGAGGCGAAGGCCGCCACGGCCCGGTCGATGCCGGACTCGTCGGCGTCGAGGTGCGTGACCAGGCGCGTGCGCGGCGAGACGAGGACGAGCACTCCTGCAGCCGCGAGGTGCGCCTGCAGCGCCGCCCCGCTCGCCTTGTCGACCTTCACGAAGACCATGTTGGTCTGCGGCGTCTCGACTTCCCAGCCGGCGGCGGAGATGCCCTTTGCCAACCGGGTGGCGTTGGCGTGGTCCGCGGCGAGGCGCTCCACGTTGTGCTCGAGCGCGTAAAGGCCCGCCGCGGCAAGTATCCCGACTTGCCGCATCCCGCCGCCCAGCATCTTGCGGATGCGCCGGGCACGGGCGACGAGCCCGGAGTGACCCACGAGGACGGTGCCGGCCGGCGCGCCGAGGCCCTTGGAGAGGCACACCGAGACGGTGTCGAATCCCGCGCAGAGCTGGTCCACGGGCAGGCCCAGCTTCACGGCCGCGTTGAAGATGCGCGCGCCGTCGAGGTGCGTGGACAGGCCCTTCTTCCAGGCGAGCGTCACGGCCTTCGCGAGGTAGTCGCGGCCGATCACCTTGCCGCCGATCGTGTTCTCGAGCGCCAGGAGCCGCGTGATCGCGAAATGGGAGTCGTCGGGCTTGACCGCGGCCTCGACCATGGCGAGGTCGAGCGTGCCGTCGGGAAGGTTCGCGAGCGGCTGCGGCTGGATGGAGCCCAGCACCGCGGCGCCTCCCCCCTCGTACTTGTAGGTGTGCGCGTCCTGGCCGAGGATCACCTCCTCGCCGCGGGCGCAGTGGGCCATCAGGGCCGCGAGGTTGGACTGCGTGCCGGTGGGAAAGAAGAGCCCCGCCTCGAGGCCGAACATCGCCGCCGCGCGCTCCTCCAGCGCCTTCACCGTCGGGTCGTCCCCGAACACGTCGTCGCCGACCTCCGCGCGGGCCATCGCCTCGCGCATGGCGGGCGTGGGGCAGGTCACGGTATCGCTTCTCAGGTCGACCACGGTTTCACTCCGGTTTGCGCGCGGGCGCCGGGTACCAGTTGGCGGGTGCCACGACCTTGGCGTCGGCCGGGTCCGCGAGGTAGTGCGGCGACATGATCTGCACGCCGTACTCGTTGAAGACGTCCTGGATGTTGGCGTGCAGGTCCGACATCACGATCGCCCGGGGCCGCGGGTCCGAGGGAGCGGCCTGGGCCACGAGGCGGTACTCGGGGTAGAAGTCCGAGAGCCCCGTCTGGAAGACCATCGGGGCGGGGCTCTCGAGGATGCCGACCGTGCGGCGGGCGGCCTCGACGAGCATGGCGTGCACCTGCCGCCAGGGCGTGTCGTAGCCGATGGTCACCACGGTATCCACGACGAAGCCGCGCCCCTTCACGGCGCGCGAATAGTTCCTGGTGGTGCCGCCGGCGATGGTGGAGTTGGAGATCGTGAGCTCCTCGCCGAGCCCCGTGCGGATGCGCGTCGTGAAGGCTCCCAGTTCCACCACGGTGCCCTCGTGCTCGCCGATGCGCACGTACTCCCCGGGCCGCAGCGTGCGCGTGAACATCACGATGAGCCCGCTGGCTGCCTGGCCCACGAGGCTCGTGGAGCCCAGGGAGATCATGAGGCCCACGAGCACGGAGAGCCCCTTGAAGGCGTCGCTGCCCGAGCCGGGCAGGTACGGATAGGCCATCGCGATGGCGAAGATCCATACCACGATCACGAGCAGGTTGCGCGTCGGGCGCGCCGTGTCGCGGTCGATGTGCTCCGTCTCGACCTCGCCGCGGATGAAGGGCGCGAGGAGCCGGTCCACGAGCCGCGCCACCCACCAGGCGATCAGGAAGATCGTGGCGGCGACCGCCAGGTCGGGAAGGGCCCCGAGGATGCCCGTGGCGATCCTCGCGGCGAGGTTGAAGGTCGCCCCCAGCAGCCCCTCGCCCCAGGGGCGCGTCCACGGGAAGAGCGACAGCGTGTAGGCGAGCCACTCGTAGAAGATGAACGCGACGAGCAGCCAGAAGATTGCGACCGTGACCCCCCTCGCCGCCCGGAACACCTGCTCGCGCCCGAGCAGGGCCTGGCCCGCGACCTGGAGACGGTCCGCCTGGCGGCTCCCTACGCTCGCGAGGCCCTTGGCGATCCACCCGCGCAGGCGCGCGAGGAACCAGATCAACAATGCCGCGAGTACGGTCGCGATTCCCGCCTTGGCGAGATTGCGCAGGATCGCATCGAGGCTGCGCGACTCGAGGCTTTCGGCGGCGATGCGTCCGAGGGACTCCGCCGCCCGCTTGGCGGTGGTGTCCAGGCTCTCGCCCGCCGCCGCGTTGGCGTCCGCGGGCACGAGCAGGAAGGCGAACTTGCCGTCGAGGGTGAGTGCCCGGCCCTGCAGAACCTTCTTCACCTCGACCTTGCCCTCGCCGCCCTCGCGCAGCAGATCGCGCAGGTGCCGCTCCGCGTAGGCCGCGCGCTCCGCCGGGGTGGAGTCGAAGATGGGGGAGCGGAACGTCGTGACCACGCGATTGAAGAGGCGCACCTCGACGCCGGCCCTCGCCGCCGCCGCTGCCGCCGCGTCCGCCTCGGCAGGCTGCGCGGTCGGGGCAGGCGCGGGCGCCGGCTCGGGCTGCGACTCGGGAGCCGCGAAGACGGGCGCGGAGAGTGCGGCGGCCAGCAGCGCCGCGAAGGCGAAGCTAGCGCAGCGACGCATTGAACTTGGCCAGTGCGGCCGACCCGGGGCAGAGCTCCTTCTCGCCCAGCTCGTTCAGGGGCCGGTCGACGGTTCCGAGGCTCGCGTGCAGGTCGCCGGCTCCGGGCTCGACGTAGAGGAGCCCGGTCACGATCTCGCCGTGGGCGTAGCGCGACTGGACGTAGCTCATCGCGGAGATGCGGCTGGAGGAGTCGTAGTCCTCCGAGAGCTTGCGCAGGCGCAGGAGCGAGCCGTCGTGCTGGTGCACTTCCTGCACCGAGCCGGGCGGGTATTCCGCGGTGATCTCCCGGTGCATGGTGATCACGTCGAGGCGGTTCACGGCCTCGTTGTGGTTGCGCACGTAGTCGTAGCTCCTCGTCGAGCCCTCGTGGTTGTTGAACGCCACGCAGGGCGAGACCACGTCGATGAACGCCGCCCCGGGGTGGGTGAGCGCGCCCTTGATGAGCGGCACCAGCTGCTCCTTGTCGCCGGAGAAGCTCCTGGCCACGTAGGTGGCGCCGAGCTGCAGCGCGAGGATGGCGAGGTCGATGCCCTCGTCCGTGTTGACCGCGCCTCTCTTGGACTTGGAGCCGCGGTCGGCGGTGGCGGAGAACTGCCCCTTGGTGAGGCCGTACACGCCGTTGTTCTCGACGATGTAGGTCATGTTCACGCCGCGGCGCATGCTGTGCGCGAACTGCCCCAGCCCGATGGAGGCCGAGTCGCCGTCGCCGGACACGCCCAGGTAGATGAGGTCGCGGTTGGCGAGGTTGGCGCCGGTCAGCACCGAGGGCATGCGACCGTGCACCGAGTTGAAGCCGTGCGACTTGTCGAGGAAGTAGGTCGGCGTCTTGGACGAGCAGCCGATGCCCGAGAGCTTGGCCACGCGGTGCGGCTGGATGGCGAGCTCCCAGCAGGCCTGGATGATGGCCGCGCTGATCGAGTCGTGCCCGCACCCGGCGCAGAGGGTGGAGATCGTCCCCTCGTAGTCGCGGCGCGTGAAGCCGAGCGCGTTGGCCGGGAGGTCGGGGTGGTGCAGCTTGGGCTTGGCGAGGTAGGTCATGGCTCTACTCTCCTGCCGCGGCGGTGCGCCGCATGGGGCGCACGTTGAACGCCGAGAGGCGCTCCTCGATGGCGCGGCGGATGAAGCGGGCGGTGATCGGGGTGCCGTCGTAGTGCACGACGGAGGAGGCGCGCGCCGGGTCGATGGCACCCTCGTTCACCAGCAGCGTGCGCAGTTGCCCGTCGCGGTTCTGCTCGACGACGAACACGTGGTCGTGGGCGGTGACGAACTCGATCACCGAGTCCTGGAAAGGAAAGGCGCGCACGCGCAGCGCGTCGATCGGGATGCCCTCGGCCTCGAGCTCCGCCAGCGCCTCGTCCATCGCGCAGGCCGTCGAGCCGTAGTAGATCACGCCGTAGTGCGCCGTCCGCGGCGAGTCCTTGAGGACGGGCTCGGGCACGTACAGCTTGGCCGTCTCGAACTTGCGCACCAGCCGCTGCATGTTGTCGACGTAGGCGCTGCCTTCCTCGGTGTAGCGGGCATAGCGGTCGCGGCTGGTGCCGCGCGTGAAGAACGAGCCGCGCTTCGGGTGCGTCCCCGGGTAGGTGCGGTAGGTGATGCCGTCGTCGTCCACGTCGAGGTAGCGGCCGAAGCGATGGCCCGCCTCGAGGTCTTCGCGGGAGAGGACCTTGCCGCGGTCGTAGGTGCGCGAGTCGTCCCATTCCAGCGGGTCGCACAGCCGCTCGTTCATGCCGATGTCGAGGTCGGTCATCACGAAGACGGGCGTCTGCAGCCGGTCGGCGAGGTCCAGGGCGTCGGCGGTGAGCTGGAAGGCCTCCTTCGCGTCCTCCGGGAAGAGCAGCACGTGCTTGGTGTCGCCGTGCGAGGCGTAGGCGCAGGACAGGATGTCGGCCTGCTGCGTGCGCGTGGGCATCCCCGTCGAGGGGCCGGCGCGCTGCACGTTCACGATCACCGCGGGGATCTCGGCGAAGTAGGCCAGCCCGATGAACTCCGTCATGAGCGACACGCCCGGCCCCGAGGTGCAGGTGAACGCCCGCGCCCCGTTCCAGGCGGCACCGATCACCATGCCGATGGAGGCGAGCTCGTCCTCGGCCTGCACGATGGCGACGTTGAGCCTGGACGTAGCCGGGTCGACGCGCAGTTTCGAGCAGTGCTTCGCGAAGGCCTCGGCCACCGAGGACGACGGCGTGATCGGGTACCAGGCGCAGACCGTCGCGCCGCCATAGAGGGCCCCGAGGGCCACGGCGTTGTTGCCCTCGATGAAGATCCTGTCGCCCACCTTGTCCGTGCGCCGCACGGTGATGCCCAGCGGGCAAGGCAGGTGCTCCAGGGCGTAGTCCCGCCCCAGGTGCAGCGCCTTCAGGTTGGGCTCGAGGAGCTTCTCCTTGCCCTTGTACTGCTCGCCGATGAGCCGCTCGACCTCGGCCACGTCGACGTCGAGCAGCGCCGTGAGCGCGCCCACGTAGATGATGTTCTTGAAGAGCTGCCGCTGGCGCGCGTCCGAGTAGGTCGCGTTGCAGATCGCGGTGAGCGGCATGCCCAGCACCGTCACGTCGCCGCGGAACTTGTCGGCCGGCAGCGGCTTGGTGGAGTCGTAGAAGAGGTAGCCGCCCGGCTCGATCTCGACCACGTCCTTTTCCCAGGTCTGCGGGTTCATGGCCACCATGAGGTCTGCCCCGCCGCGCCGGCCCAGCCAGCCGCGCTCGGAGACGCGCACCTCGTACCAGGTGGGCAGGCCCTGGATGTTGGAGGGGAAGATGTTGCGCGGGCTCACCGGCACGCCCATGCGCATGATGGCTTTCGCGAAGAGCGTGTTGGCCGAGGCCGAGCCCGAGCCGTTCACGTTCGCGAACTTGACGACGAAGTCGTTGACCCTCTCGATTCTCTTCGTGACCATGTCCGTCCTCAAGCCGCCTTGCGCGGGGCGGCGCCTTCGCGGCACCCCGGCCCGGCGTGGGTCATCTCGATGAAGGATTTCTGCATGTCCCACGCCCCCGTCGGGCAGCGCTCCGCGCACAGCCCGCAGTGCAGGCAAACGTCCTCGTCCTTGGCCATGATCCTTCCGGTCTTGAGCCCGGCGCCCACGTAGAGGTCCTGGGCGGGGTTGCGCGCGGGGGCGCTGAGGCGGGCGCGGACGTCGGCCTCCTCCCCGTCGGCGGTGAAGGTGATGCAGTCCATCGGGCAGATGTCGACGCAGGCGTCGCACTCGATGCACAGCTTCGGCACGAACACCGTCTGCGCGTCGCAGTTGAGGCAGCGCTGCGCCTCCTTCCAGGCGAGCTCGGGGTCGAAGCCCAGCTCCACTTCCTGGCGGATGTCCTTCAGCGCGATGGTGAGCTCCTTGAGCGGCACGCGGTTCCTCGCGTCCGGGACGATCTGGTTGTCGTAGATCCACTCGTGGATGCCCATCTTCTGCGACACCAGGTTCATGAGGGCCGGCGGGCGCACCGCCACGTCCTCGCCCCGGCAGAACCGGTCGATCGAGATGGCCGCGTCGTGCCCGTGGGCCACGGCCCAGATGATGTTCTTCGGGCCCAGCGCGGCGTCGCCCCCGAAGAACACCGAGGGCAGCGTCGACTGCAGCGTCGCCGGGTCCAGCACCGGCATGCCCCACTTGTCGAACTCGACGCCGGTGTCGCGCTCGATCCACGGGAAGGCGTTCTCCTGCCCGACGGCCACCAGCACTTCGTCGCACTCGAAGCGCTGCTCCGGTTCCCCGGTGGGCACGAGCGAGCGCCGGCCCTTGTCGTCGTAGACGGCCTGGACCTTCTCGAAGGTCATGCCGGTGAGCCGGCCGCGGTCGTGCACGAAGGCCTTCGGCACCAGGAAATTGAGGATCGGGATGCCCTCGTGGACGGCGTCCTCCTTCTCCCAGGGGCTCGCCTTCATCTCCTCGTAGCCGGAGCGCACGATCACCTTCACGTCCTCGCCGCCGAGGCGGCGGGCCGACCGGCAGCAGTCCATGGCCGTGTTGCCGCCGCCCAGCACGATCACGCGCCTGCCCACCCTGGTGATGTGCCCGAAGGAAACGGAGGCGAGCCACTCGATGCCCACGTGGATGTGCTTGGCCGCCTCCTCGCGGCCGGGCACGTCGAGGTCGCGGCCGCGCGGCGCCCCGGAGCCCACGAAGACGGCGTCGTAGCCGTGCCCGAGAAGTTCCTTCAGCGACTCGACACGGTGGTTGGGGCGGAAGTCCACGTCGAGGTCGAGGACGTAGCCCACTTCCTCGTCGATCACGCTCTCGGGCAGGCGGAACTTCGGAATCTGAGTGCGGATCATGCCGCCGGCGCGCGCGTCGGCCTCGAAGATCGTGACTGAATAGCCCAGGGGTGCCAGGTCGCGCGCCACCGTGAGCGAGGCGGGGCCGCCGCCCACGCAGACCACCCGCTTGCCGTTCTTCTTCGCGGCGGGCCGCGGCAGGCGCGACTTCACGTCGCCCTTGTAGTCGGCCGCGACGCGCTTCAGGCGGCAGATGGCGACCGGCTCGGGCTTCTCGCCCTGGTTCTCCTCGACGCGCCCGCGGCGGCACGCGGGCTCGCACGGCCGGTCGCAGGTACGGCCCAGGATCCCCGGGAAGACATTCGACTCCCAGTTGATCATGTAGGCGTCCGCGTAGCGCCCCTGCGCGATCAGGCGGATGTACTCGGGGACGGGGGTGTGGGCCGGGCAGGCCCACTGGCAGTCGACAACCTTGTGGAAGTAGTCGGGCGATCCGATGTCGGTCGGTTTCAAGCGGCGTTTCTCCTGTGCTGCGCGGGGCGATGTTCCGGGAGCTCGCGGGTCGTCATGCGCCGCCGTCGGGCCCGGAAAAACGCCTGCGGCTCGCGCAGATGCGGGAGTATACCGGCGCCCGACCCGGCGCCGGAATTGCGCCCTCGGGATTTCTCACGAAATAAGAGTGATTCCTCAAATGACCTTGCGCGCGCGCAGGTCTTCCAGGCCCGCGGCCTCCAGGCCCAGCAGCTCCCCGAGGATCTCGCCGGTATGCTCGCCCAGCCGCGGCGGTGCGCGCTGGCTGCGCGCCGGCGTGGCGGAAAACCGCACGGGGTTGGCCACCACGCGAACCTCCCCCGCAGCAGGATGCGCAAGCGTGGCCACCATGCCGCGGTGGATCACCTGCGGATCGGCGAAGACCTGCGCGAGGTCGTTGATCGGCCCGCACGGCACCTGGGCGGCCTCCAGCGCGGCGAGCCACTCGGCGGCCGGCCGGGTGGCGAGTCGCCCGGCGATCGTCGCCACCAGCTCCTCGCGGTGCGCGACGCGCCCGGGGTTCCTGGCGTAGCGAGGGTCCGTGGCGAGCGTCCCGAGTCCGGCGACCTCGCAGAACCGCGCGAACTGCCCGTCGTTGCCCACGGCCACGATGAGGAAGCCGTCGGCGGCGCGGAAGACCTGGTACGGCACGATGGCCTGGTGGGCGTTGCCCATGCGGCCCGGCACGCGCCCGGAGGCGAGGTAGGCCGCCGACAGGTTGGCGAGCATGGCCACCTGGGCATCGAGAAGCGCAATGTCGATGTGCTGCCCCTTCCCTGTCCGCTCGCGGTGGAAGAGCGCGGCCACGATGGCGCTCGCGGCGTACATGCCCGTGAAAAGGTCGGCCACGGCCACGCCCACCTTCTGCGGGCCGCCCCCGGGCAGGTCGTCGCGCTCGCCGGTCACGCTCATGAGCCCGCCCAGGCCCTGGATCATGAAGTCGTAGCCGGGCCGGTCGCGGTACGGGCCGTCCTGGCCGAACCCGGTGATGGAGCAGTAGACGAGCCCTTCGTGGCCCTTCGCGAGCGACGCGTAGTCGAGGCCGTAGCGGGCGAGGTCGCCCACCTTGAAGTTCTCCACCACGACGTCGCAGGCGGCGGCGAGCCGCCGCGCGAGCGCCTGCCCCTCGGCGTTCGCGATGTCGAGGGTGACGGACTTCTTGCCGCGGTTGGCGGCGAGGAAGTAGGCGGCGTCGGACGTGTCGCGGCCCTCGCGGTCCTTGAGGAACGGCGGCCCCCAGGTGCGCGTGTCGTCGCCCTGCCCGGGCCTCTCGATCTTGATGACTTCGGCGCCGAGGTCGGCGAGGTTCTGGGTGGCCCACGGGCCGGCGAGGACCCGGGTGAGGTCGAGGATGCGGATGCCTTCGAGGATCGTGCCCATGCGAGGTGAGGAGTCGGCGGTGCGCGGCCGGAACGGCCGGGAGTGCCGATTATAGGTCGCGGCCGGGAACGCTCCGTGCCTTGCAGGCTCTATATCCCTATAGAATGCAGCGAAAGAGCGCCGCCTGCGGCGGCGCGACGATTCGCCCTCCCACAACAACGCTCTCTCATCCATGTATTCGCGCGTGGCCGTCAAGGACCTCAAGGTGGGCATGTTCGTCGCCGACCTCGACCGTCCGTGGATCGACACGCCCTTCGTCCTGCAGGGCTTCCTGATCACGGATCACCGCCAGATCACGGAACTGCAGCAGGTCTGCCAGTGGGTCGTCGTAGACCGGGCACGCTCGACCGGGGACGAGTTCCGCAAGCCCGTGAAGACCGCCCGCGCCGCGCCGTGGACGACGTCCGATCCCGTCGCCACGGCGAAGGTCGACGCAAGGACCCCACCGGCAGGGACCGCCGCGCCCGTGGAAAAGCCTCCCCGCGAGGCGGATCGCGGGGGCGGGGGGCTCGCCGGAATGATGGACTCGTTGCGCGCGCTATTCCGGCGCCCGGCGAAGGGGCTTCCGGCCGATCCCGCGAAGCTCCCGTCCGAGGCGCAGCGCGCCACGCTCCTGCCGCCCTCGGTGGCCGTCACCATCTACCCGGACACTCGCTCCGTCGAGGAGGAGATTGGCCCGGCCCGCACCGCCTTCGACCGTACCTCGGAGACGCTGCGCAAGATCGCCTCCGACGTGTGGGCCGGACACCCGGTGGAGATCGCGCGCGTCGAGGAGGTCGTCGACGAGATGGTCGAGAGCATGGTGAGGAACCCCGACGCGCTCATGTGGGTTGCGAGGCTTCGCGAGCGCGACCTCACCACCTACGGCCACGGCCTGCAGGTGGCGGTCTACCTCGTGGCCTTCGGCCGCCACCTGGGCTTCCCGCGCGCCGAGCTCGCGCAGCTGGGCACCATCGGCCTGCTCCTGGACATCGGCAAGATGAAGCTCCCGCGCGAGCTCCTCGAGAAGCAGGGCAAGCTCACCACGGAGGAGTTCGAGGCGGCGAAGAGCCACGTGACGCTGGGGCTGGAGATCCTCTCGGCCACGCCCAACTGGCCGGTGGAGGTGCTCGAGGGCATCGCACAGCACCACGAACGGATGAACGGCGGCGGCTACCCGCAGGGCCACAAGGCCGAGGCCATCGGCATCTTCGGGCGCATGGCGGGCATCGCCGACTGCTTCGCCGCGCTCACCAAGTCCCGCCCTTACGCCGAGGCGGTCTCGTCCTACGAGGCGCTGCGCAACATCACCGGCTGGGGCGGCGACTACTTCCACGCGCCCCTCACCGAGCAGTTCGTGCAGGCGATCGGCGTCTTCCCGGTGGGGTCCCTCGTCGAGCTCTCCACGGGAGAGGTGGCCGTCGTCGTCTCGCACAACAAGGTCCGCCGGCTGAAGCCGCGGGTGCTGCTCCTCACCGGCCCGGACAAGACGCCGGCGGCGTACCCCATCATGGTCGACCTCCTCTACGACCCGCTGCTCGGGGGCGACGAGCCGGCCTTCATCCGGCGCAGCCTCCCCACGGGTGCGTACGGACTCAACCCGCGCGAGAACTACCTCACGTGAGTTCAGCGCCCCCTCCCGCCGACCACGGCTTCCACGCCCACCCCTCGGGCGAAGGCGCGCGCGAGGACCTGCTTCGCTTCCTCGACCGGGAGGCGGCCGTCGCCCAGGCGACCAACGGCCGGCTGGCCGTGCTCCTGGTGGAGCTGCGGCGCGTCGACCGCCTGCAGGCGCTGCTGAAGGGGCCGCCGGCCTCGGTCACCCTGTCGCTCGTCATCGAGCGCCTGCGCCCCGCGCTGCGGCCCGACGACCGCGTCGCCGCGCTGAGCGACGAGCAGGTCTGCATCGTCCTGCCGCGAATCGCCCATCCCTCGCAGGCGGTGCTCGCCGCGGTGAAGTGCCTGCGCGCGCTCGACCGGCCCATCGCCCACGATGGCGGCACGGCGGTGCTGCGGCCGTGCGTAGGCATCGCCACCGTGCCGGAGAACCGCGCCGATCCCGGGAGCCTGCTCATGGCGGCCGACGTCGCCCGCCGCATCGCCGGCACTCGCGAGGAGGGTTACCACGTATTCCAGAGCGAGGACAGCGTCGAGGCGGAGGTCTACCACGGCCTCGACATCGACCTGCAGCGCGCCATCCGCTCCAACGAGCTGGAGGTCCACTACCAGCCCCAGGTCAGGCTCGACGACTCCCGCGCCGTCGCGGCCGAGGCCCTGCTGCGCTGGCGGCACCCGACCTCCGGGCCCATCGCCCCGGGGACCATCGTCGGCATCGCCGAGAACACGGGCATCATCGGGTCCCTCACCTTCTGGGTGCTGAATGCCGTCCTGCGCAACGCCGCCCACCTCGCCAAGGACGGCATCACGCCGCGCTTCAGCGTGAACCTCTCGACGCGCACCCTCGTGGACGAGGAGCTGCCCGACATCGTCGAGCAGGCGCTGGGCACCTGGGGCATTCCGGCGGAGCGGATCACGCTCGAGATCACCGAGAGCTCCATGATCGGCGACGCCGAGCGCACCATGGCGATGCTCACGCGGCTCAAGGGCACGGGCGTGCAGCTCTCCATAGACGACTTCGGCACGGGCTATTCCTCGCTCGCGTACCTGAAGCGCTTCCCCGTGGACGAGCTGAAGATCGACCGCCTCTTCGTGAGCGGGCTCCTCACGGACCGCGGCGACCACCAGATCGTGCGCTCGGTGATCGACCTGGCGCACAACTTCGACCTGCGCGCCGTAGCCGAGGGCGTCGAGGAGGAG
>JAABQW010000310.1 GCA_011391275.1 Betaproteobacteria bacterium | reverse complement strand
GGCATCGACGACGCTACTCTGCGCGAAGAGCGTGCAGGCCACCACGGACGCGGACTGCTCGCTTGGCTTCTCGGGCGCCGCGGACGGGGCGCCGCGTACCTGGGGCTACACCTACAACGCCCAGGGCCGCGTGCTGACGGTGGACGGCCCGAGGGGAGACGTGTCGGACGTCACGGCCTACGCCTACTACGCGGCCGACGACCCCGGCGGAAACTACCGGGCAGGCGACCTCGCCTCGGTGACGAACGCCTTGGGACAGGTGACGCAGTACCTCGAGTACGACGGGGCGGGGCGGGCGAGGAAGATCGTCGACCCCAACGGCCTGGAGACTCTCCTCGAATACTGGCCGCGCGGGTGGCTCAAGAACAGGCAAGTGGGGACGGCAGCCGCGGGCTTCGAGACCACCAGCTACGATTACGACCACCTGGGGAGCCTCGCCAAGGTGACGGCGCCGGACGGAAGCTTCGTCACCTACACTTATGACGGCGCCCACCGCCTCACGCAGGTCGCGGACGGCCTGGGCAACCGCATCGACTACACCCTGGACAACATGGGCAACCGCACGGCCGAGAATGCCTTCGATCCGGGCAATGCGCTCTCGCGCTCGCACAGCCGCGTGATCGACGGGCTGAACCGGGTGTTCAAGGAGATCGGCGGCACCAACCCCGCCACCCAGGTCACGCAGAACGGCTTCGACGCGAACGGCAACGTGACCTCGATCCTCGACCCGCTGGGGCGCACCACGACCCGGGAGCATGACGCGCTCAACCGCCTGACGGCCGAGAAGGACCCCTTCAACGGGCCCGCGGCGCCCACCACCTACGCCTACAACCGGCAGGGCCACCTCACGCAGGTGACCGACCCCACGGGGCTTGCCACTTCCTACACGGTGAACGGCCACGGCGAGACGCTCGTGCAGGTGAGCCCCGACACGGGCACCACCTCCTTCACCTACAACGCGGCCTCGAACGTGGTCACCCGCGTGGACGCCCGCGGCGTGCAGGCGAGCTACGCGTACGACGCACTGAACCGCATCACGCAGGTCACCTACCCCGACGAGACGGTGAGCTACACCCACGACGCGTGCGCCAACGGCATCGGGCGCCTGTGCGCCGTGAGCGACCGCACCGGCACCACGACCTACGCTTACGACATCCGGGGGCGCGTCACCGCCAAGACCCAGGTCACGGGAGCGCTGTCCCGGGCGATGGGCTACGCCTACAACGCCGCCGGGCAGCTCGCCACCGTCACCACGGCAAGCGGCCGGCAGGTGAGCTACGGCTACGCCAACAACCGGCCCGTGTCGGTGACGGTCGACGGCGTGCCGGTGCTGGGAAGCGCCGACTACGAGCCCTTCGGCCCTGTCGCAGGGTGGCTCTGGGGCAACCACAGCCCAAGCGCACCCAACGCGCACACGCGACTCGTGGACCGCGACTTCCGCGTCACCCGGGTCCGGAGCGACCTGCCGGCCACGGGCTCGCAGGCCCTGTTCGATCGCCAGCTCGGCTGGGACGACCAGGGGCGAGTCATGTCGATCGCCGACCTCGCCAACGCGGCACTCTCGGCCAGCTACGGCTACGACGCCCTGGACCGGCTCGCCTCGGCCGCGCAGGGCGCGTCGAGCTGGGGCTACACCTACAACGGCATCGGCGACCGGCTGACGTCGACCGCAGGCGGAGCCGCCACGACCTACGGCTACGGCGCGGGCACTCACCGGCTGAGTTTGCTCTCGGGCGCGCAGACCCGGACTTACGCCTTCGACGCGGCCGGCAACATGACCTCGGACGGCACCCTCACCTGGGTCTACGGGGGACACAACCGGCCCACCGCCATCGGGCCGCTCGCGATCCACGTCAACGCCCTGGGCCAGCGCGTGAAGAAGCAGGGCCCGACCTCGGCCACTGTCTTCGTCTACGACGAGGCGGGGCGGCTCTGGGGCGAGTACAGCGACTCCGGTGCGCTCATCCAGGAGACGGTGTGGCTGGACGACCTGCCGGTGGCGACCCTTCGGCCCGGCGCGACCGGCGTGGACATTTTCTACGTCCACCCCGATCACCTCGGGACGCCGCGGGCCGTCACGCGCCCCGCGGACAACCAGCTCGTGTGGCGCTGGGACAACACCGAGCCCTTCGGCAATGCACCGGCCGACGGGAATCCGGGCGGGGTGGGCGTGTTCGTGTACAACCTGCGGTTTCCGGGGCAGTACTTTGACGCAGAGACGGGCAAGCATTACAACTACTATCGGGACTTCGATCCTTCGATAGGCCGATACGTCCAGTCCGATCCCATCGGACTGCGGGGCGGCATCAACACCTATGGGTACGTTCGAGGTAGGCCGCTAAGCCTGATCGACCCCTATGGATTGAAGTCGCGAGTTTGCTGCCGCGGCATTCCTGTCACCTTCAATGTTGCCGGCCACTGCTACATCGAAACGCAAAATGGAAATAGGACCACATTCGGGTTGTTTGGTGGACCTGGTACCGGGATGGCACCTGGCGTTGGCCAGACCTTCGTCGACAGAAGCTTCGACACTGGCGGCAGCTGCGGCGACTGGAGCGACGACTGTGGGACCGACGATTGCGTAAAGAACGCCGCTGGCAATTATCCGAACCCGTCCTCATACGACTTGGGCGGACCGAATAGCAACACGTTTGCGAGCAACATCGCTTCTAAGTGCAAGCTGAAAGCGCCAACACATCCGTACTGGACGCCAGGCTGGGGTAACTCACCCGCGTCGTCGGCTCCTGGTTACGGCCCAGTGCCGATCAATACACCGCCGTTGCCTCCGCTTCCCGGTGGTCCGCAGAATCCATTCTCAAGCGGAGGTGGTTGATGATCCGACTGGCACGCTGTGTGGCCATGCTTTCAATTCTATTGGTTGGGTGTGCTGGCATGGCGACGAGCAAAGTGCATTCCCTTCAAGGTCAACTGAAATGCGGCATGTCGCCGGCGCAAGTTGAAGCGATGGCTGGAGAGCGTATTCAATCGGTCGAAAAGGACGCGCGCCTCACCCATTTGTATCGGAGCGGCATGGCCGATCTCTGGCTCGTCTTTGCTGACGGGAAGCTCCGTTCCTCGCAGGTGATTAGAGTCAAGGGCTTTACCGGCACAGAAGACGAAGCGCTCGTGAATCATTGCCGCTAGAGGTGGAGCCGCGCGCGCTCGCGCGCGGCTGAACCAGGGCGGGCGGGTGGGCGGGGCAGAGGGCCGCGCGAGGACGGCGAGCGCGGGATGTAGGGGGAAGCGGCGGACGAGAGGAGGCCGCGCAAGAGTTGCACGCGAGCCGGGCCACGGCGAGCGTGCGTTTGAATAGCGAAGCGCGGTGACGCGCGGAGTGTTGCCGAGGCAGGCCCGGGCGCCCGACATAACGCGCGGTTATCGGTTGCGGGATAGCAGGGACTGCGCTGAGAGGCCGCGACCGATAATCGTCCTTATGTGATCATGACCCGGTCCACGCTATCGAGGCAAAGCCGTCTTCGGGGCGTGCCGGCTCGACGCCGGGCGCGATGTGCCGGAAGCGTCGATCCAGTGATTCGCGCATCTTTGCGGCAGGCGGCATGGTTGGTTGGCGCGACAACGCACCACGACTACCCGTGCCGGGTGATCGCGTCGGCGAAACGGCGAAGCGTCGGCGAAAGCATCCCCGCCGCGATGCGCACGTCGAGGAGGTGGAAGCGCCCGGGGTTCGCTATGGCGGATTCCAGCGCCTGCCCGAGCTCGGCGCGCGTGCGCACGAGATGCCCCGCGCCGCCCAGCGCATCGCCCACGCTCGCGAGGTTCCAGGTGCCCAGCGCGTTGTAGGTGGCATCCGGCCGGAAGGCGGAGAGCATCCCCCAGCCGCCGTTGTTCATCACCACGACGATCGGGTCCCAGCCGTAGCGCGCGCAGTGACCCAGCTCGAGCCCCGTCATCTGGAAGGCGCCGTCGCCCACGAGGACGATCGGCCGCCGCCCGCTCGCCGCTTGGACGCCGAGGCCCGCGGGCACGCCGAAGCCCATGGTCGCGTAGTAGCCGGGCGCCACGTGGTCGGTCTGCACGAGGTCCATGGCGGTGAAGAGGCAGTCGCCCACGTCGGTCGCGACCGGCATGCGCCCGTGCGCGTCCATGAGGTCGTTCAACGCCCGCGAGATGTCCAGCGGCTCGACGGGCGCGTCGTCGCGCACGAGCCCGCGCGGCGCCTGCACCGGCGCCACGGCCTGCGCCGAGGCGAGTGGCCGCGCGCGCTCGAGCAGCGCCTCCACCAGGAACCCGAGCGGGATGTCCGGGTAGGTGTGGAAGCCGAGGGTCACGCGGCCGTCCAGCGCCTGGATCGCGTGGCGCAGGTCCACGCGCCGGGCGGAGACGCCGAAATTGGTATCGCAGACGATCACGCCCAGCAACAGGAGCCCGTCCGATTCCTCCACCAGCGCGGAGACCTCGGGCGTTCCCGCGAGGCCGAGGTAGGTGCCCACCAGCGGCGCGTCCGCGTTCTCGAGGAGGCCGCGCCCCATGAGCGTGGTCACCACCGGGATGCCCAGGCGCCGAGCGAGGCGCGCCACCTGCTCTTCCAGGCCGAAGCGGCGCACCTCGACGTCGACCATGAGCACGGGCGACTTCGCCGCCGAAAGGCGCGCCAGTACCTCGTCGGCACACGCCGCAAGCGCCTCGCGATCGACGGGGGGCGCGTCAACCGCGAACACGGGCGCGCAGGGCGCGTCCACCATGTCGCGGGGCAGCTCGATGTAGACGGGCTGTGAGCAGCGCCGGGCGCTCGCCAGCACGCGCGCGATCTGCGCGCCCGCCGTTTCCGCGTTGTCCAGCCGCGCCTGGTCGCAGGTCACCTGGCGGAACATCTCGTACTGCGATTCCAGCGTCTTTGCCTGGTGGTGCAACAGGAGGCCCTTGCCGCGCTCGCGCGTGCCGGGCGCGCCGGAGATCACCACGACGGGCGACTTCTCCGCGTAGGCCGAGGCCACGGCGTTCACGACATTGAAAGCGCCTGCGCCGTAGGTCACCGCGACCGCCGAGGGCGCGCAGCGCATGCGCGCCGCCGCATCCGCGGCGAACCCGACCGACGGCTCGTGCGAGAGCGTGTAGAGCGGCAGCCGCCCGGAGGCGACCATCGCGTCGAAGAAGGGCAGCGCGAAGTCGCCCGGGATGCCGAACACCTCGCGCACGCCCGCCTGCGCGAGGGCGTCCAGCAATCCGGTAGCAACGGTGTTGCGCATCGGCGCGCGCGCCGGGTTCAGCGCTTGCCCGGGTCCACGACGCGCATCGCGCGCCTGAGCAGCCCGCGCGTGCGCGGGATGTCGATCGTGTCGAGCGTGTTCTTCACCAGCAGCGCGATCTCCGTGTCGCCCTCGACCACCAGGCGGCGGTTGAAGAAGAGCGTGTCGGGGTCGGCCTCGCGCGCCGCGAGCGCCGCGTAGTCCCACGCAACGGCGCGGAAGCGCAGCACCGGCTCCGCGGCGCGCGCCACGGGCACGAAGTGCCTGCCGCGCACGCGGAAGAGGAGCTCCATCCCCGCGTCCTCGACGACGATCGCGAAGGTGTGGCCCTCGAGTCGCTCGAGCACGTCCGCGGGAAACTTGCGTCGCAGCGTGAGGTTCAGCCCCGTCGCGAAGGCGATCGAAGCGGGAAGCCGCGGAAGGCGGCGCCCCACCGCGCGCACGGGCGCGGGCAGGCGTCTGGCGGCGTTGGCGGCATTCATGGGCGTCCCTCCGTGGCCGGAGCGCGCGCGTGGGCACGCTCCCATTCCGAGACGATACCCGGCTTTCCGTGCCAGTACCCGTCGCAGGCGGCGGCCGGCATGAGCGGGGCGAGTCGCGCGGCGGCCTCCTCGGGGTCGATCGCTCCCGAGGCGGCCTCGCGGAAGACCGCGACCACCTCGCCCGTGTGCTGCGACTGCGGCGAGATCCTCAGCACGCCCACGCCCGCCTGCCTCGCCTGCGCCAGTTCGGGCACGATGCTCTGCACGCTCGCCGACTGCGTCTGCACGCCGTTGAGCACGAGGAAGTGCTGGTCGTCCTGGGTGTCGAGCGCCAGGCCGTCGGGATGCTCGATGCAGCGGAACTCGCAGTGGTCCTTGGTGAGGTTGTGGTAACGCGCCGTGAAGCAGCGCGCCGAGACGGCGAGCGGCAGCCGGCCGTAGGCGAAGACTTCCGTCTCCATGCCCTCGGGCGCCTCCGACACGATGGCGGCTATCCCATCCCGCGAGAGCTCCACGGGGGCCACCCAGCGCACGGCACCCAGCCCCGCCAGGAGCGAAAGCGTGCCGGCGTTGTAGACGTTGAGGAAGGGGCCGGCGACGAACGGCGCCTTGCCGGCGAGAGCGCGCACGGCGGCCATGTCGTTCGCCTCGACGCGGAATTCGCCGTTCTCCGCCACGGCGTGCATCGCGCGCAGGTCCGCGTCGCTCTCGATCAGCTCGAACGTGGAGAGCACGACTTCCTTGCCCGCTGCCGCGAGTTCCTTCCCGATGGCGATCCAGTCGGCGAGCTTGAGCTCTCGCCGCCTCGAGCACACCGTCTCGCCGAGGTACACGGTATCCACGGGCCAGGAGGCGGCGTCGCGGTAGAACGCGAGCACCGTTTCGCGCGGCCAGTAGTAGAGCAGGGGTCCGAGGGAGATCTTCATGGTGGTACTCATTTCCAGGGCCGGTGGTAGGCGCCCAGCGTGCATTGGCGGCCTTCGGAGATGCCTGCCAGCGCCTCCTGCCACGCGGGCCGCACGCGGAAGCGCTCGGGGCTGCGCGCGCAGTCGTCCAGCGCCTCGCGCCAGACGCGCGTCACCGTCTCCACGTACACGGGGCTCCGCTGCCGGCCCTCGATCTTGATTGCCGCAACCCCCATGGCCTGCAGTCGCGGGAGGAGCTCCAGCGTGTTGAGGCTCGTGGGCTCCTCGAACGGGTAGTAGGTGTCGCCGTTCACCACGAAGCGGCCGCGGCAGAGGGTGGGATAGCCGGGATGGTCCTCATCGCCGAAGCGGTCGATGAGGACTCCGCCCAGGCGAGACTCGAGGGCGTTGGGCACCTGCTGCCAGCGCACCGCCTTGGCGGGCGAGCAGCCGCCGTGGGTATTGGGGGATTCGCCCGTCGCGTAGGAGGAGAGCGCGCAGCGGCCCTCGACCATGATCGAGAGGCTCCCGAAGCCGAACACCTCGATCTCCACCGGCGTGCGCGAGACGACCTTCTCCGCCTGCTCGACGGAGAGCACGCGCGGGAGCACGGCGCGGCGGATGCCGAAGTGCTCGTGGTAGAAGTCGATCGCCTCGTGGCTGGTGGCCGAGCCCTGCACGGACAGGTGAAGGCGCAGCCGCGGGTGCGTCTTCGCGGCATAGGCCATGAGCCCCGCATCGGCGACGATGATCGCGTCCACGCCCAGCGCCGCCGCGCGGTCCACCGCCGACTGCCACTTGCGCCAGGTGCCGGGCTGCGGATAGGTGTTGAGCGCCACGAGCACCTGCGCGCCCTTGCGGTGGGCGTACTCGATGCCCTCGCGCAGCGACTTGTCGTCGAAGTTGAGGCCGGCGAAATTGCGCGCGTTCGTCTCGTCCTTGAAGCCCAGGTAGACGTCGTCGGCGCCGTTGTCCACGGCGATCCGCAGGGCGGGAGGCGTGCCGGCCGGGCACACGAGCTTCATGGGCCGGGCCGCGGGCTGGGGCAGGGGGAGGGCTGCGTTCATCGTGGGCCTTCGTGGAGTGGGGAACCCGGTTCCGGAACCGGGTTCGCGAAACCCGACAGGCTAGCCCGCGCACCCGGGATTACCTTGAGACAGATCAGGAAAAGCGGAAAAAGCCGGCCGCGCTCAGCGGTGCACGACGTCGCGCTCGGCAATCCGGACCGCGCGCCGCAGGATCCGCCGCGTGCGCGGGATGTCGATGCCGTCGAGCGCGTGGTGCACGTCGTCGGCGATGTCGGGGTCGCCGACCACGACGAGGTCGTGCAGGAACAGCCCGTCGTCCGGGGCGCCTTCGGGCGCGGCGAGGGTGGCGAAGTCCGAGGCGTTCACGCGCACGCGCAGCGCGGCCTCCCCGGCGTAGGGCACGGGCACGAACCGCCGGCCGCTGTAGCGGAACGCCATCACGAGGTCGAGGTCGCGCACCTCGATCGCGAACGGACGGTCGCCGAGGCGCTCGAACACCTGCAGCGGCAAGCGCCTCCTCACCATCAGGTTGAGCACCGCCGCCACGACAGCCCCTGAGGGAACGCGGGGAAGCTTGCGCACCAGCGTGCGGATGGGCCGCGGCATCACCGGGCGCCGTCTCACGCCGTGCAGCGGCATGATGGGGCCGTTCATTGAACAATCAGGCTAGCGCGGGCCGGCAAAAAGTTGTTGAGGCAGATCAGCCAATGCCCATCACGCGCGCGATCTCCGCAGCGCCGAGAATGCCGCCACCGCCGCGATGGCCGCCGCCGTCGCGGCGGAAAATGACGCCACGATGCCCATCGGCACGACCGCCACGCTCACCACGAGGAAGAACGCGGTGAAGCCGGTGAGGCCGGTGATGAAGCCGCGCTGCAGCCGCGCCAGCGCGTCGGGCCCGTAGAGCGCGAGCGTGAACGGCGGCATGATCGAGCCGGTGATGGGCAGCGAGAGCAGGATCCCGCTCACCGTCGGCCCCAGCGTCGCGGCGCCGAAGAGGATGGCCGCGGCGAGCGCCAGCGCGGCGGCGAGGCGCAACCAGAGCTCCACGGGCGGGATCGCCGGCAGCGTCGCCGCGCTCTTCGGGTGCGGCAGGAACCGCGCCATGGCGAAGAGCCCAGCGACCGCGATCGCGAACGCCCCGGCGGGCACGAGCGGGATCGTTCCCACGCCCGTGGAAACCACCGCGTAGGCGACCCAGCCCGCGAGGAGCCCGGCGAGCGCGCCGTATGCGCGCCCGGCACCCGAGAACGCGAGCATGTGCGCCGCCTGCCCCGCGATGGCCGCCATCGTCACCAGCGCCGAGCGCGCGGCGAACTCGGGCCCGTGGTCGATCGCGAGGTAGAGCGTGATCGGCCCGCCGATCATCGGGAACCCGCCCAGGTAGCCCGAGACGGCGTGCCCCCAGCGGCGCGCCGCGAGGCTCGCGAGCCACACGGCAAAGGGAACGAGCGCGAGCTTCAGGAATAGGAGCGGCGACATGAAAGACGACACGAAAAAGGGGTCAGATCCCTTTATTGGGGACGGTTCCTAGGAACCGTCCCCAATAAAGGGATCTGACCCCTTTTTCATGGTCGGTTGCCGCCGGCGACCATGCGGTACTCGTAGAGGCGGCACTCGATGGCGCCGTTGTAGAGCACTGTGCGCTTCGTGGCGGAAAGGCGGATCAGCTTCGGCAGGTCCGTGTCGCCGGAGAAGATGTAGGCGGTCCAGCCGGCGAACTTCTGCTTGAGGAGGTGGCCCAGCTCCGGGTAGAACTTCGCGAGGTCCTCCTTCTCGCCCAGGCGCACGCCGTAGGGCGGGTTGGTGACCAGGAAGCCTGCGGGCGCCGGCGCGGAAAGCTCCAGCGTGTTCGCCTGCTTGAGAGTGACCACTTCCTCGAGGCCCATGTCGCGCAGGTTGGCGCGCGCGCCGTCGACGGTCCGCCCATAGAGGTCCGAGCCGTAGATCGGCCTGGGCCCCACGGGCTGGGCGCGCACTTCGGATGCGGCCTTCACCTTCTCCCACGCGACCGGGTCGAAGCGCGTGAGCCGCTCGAAGCCGAAGGGGCGCCCGCGTCCCGGGGCGAGGCCCAGGGACATTTCCGCCGCCTCGATGAGGATGGTGCCCGCGCCGCACATCGGATCGAGGAGCGGCTGCCCCGGCGTCCAGCCTGAAAGCCTGAGCAGCCCCGCCGCGAGGTTCTTCTTGAGCGGCGCCTCTCCCGTCTTGTCGCGCCGGCCGCGCTTGAAGAGCGGCTCGCCGCTGGTGTCGAGATAGAGCGTGCACCACTTCGCGTCGAGGAAGACGTGCACGCGCACGTCCGGCTCGCGCGGCGAGACGTCCGGGCGCCGGCCCAGCGCCTCGCGGAAGGCGTCGGCGACCGCGTCCTTCACCTTGAGCGTGATGAAGTCGATGCTCTTCACCGGGGCCTTCATCGAGTTGGTCTCGACCTTGAAGGTGCGGTCGACGCCGAAGTGCGCGTGCCAGCGGATGCGCCTCGCGCCCTCGTAGATGTCGTTCTCGTTGCGGTAGTCGAACTTGGCCACCCGCGCCAGGATGCGCGTGGCGAGGCGCGACTCGAGGTTCACCACATAGGCGAGCTCGAAGGGGCCTTCGAACTCCACACCCGCCTCGCCGGCCTTGATCTCGGTAGCGCCCAGCGCCGCGAGTTCCTCAGCCAGCGCGCCCGCGAGCCCGCGCGGGCAGGTCGCGAAGAACTGGACCGCGGAGGGGTCCTTGGGCTCGACCGGGACCGCCGGGGCGGGGGCGGCGCCCCGCTTGCGGGTCAGCGTGGCCATGGGGGTGCGGTGTCGGACACCGTAGAATGGAGGGTCGGCAGGAGGAACTTCCCTCCCGGATGCCGCTCTATGCGAAGGTTTCCCGAGATTCTACCGTGATGTCCCGACTATTCCCCGCCTTAGCCGCCCTCCTCCTCGCATTGGCAGCCCAAGCTGCGCCCGTGCGGACGGAGCACGTGGAGGCCGAGCTGGTCGCCGAACGCGCCGCCGCCACTCCGGGAAAGCCCGCCACCGTGGGCCTGCGGCTCCGGATGGACGAGCACTGGCACACCTACTGGCGCAACCCGGGGGATTCGGGGCTACCCACGAAGATCCGCTGGACGCTGCCCGAGGGCTGGCAGGCCGGCCCCATCCAGTGGCCCTACCCCGAGGGGCAGCGCGTCGGCCCCCTCATGAACTACGGCTATTCCGACGAGGTGGTGCTGCTCGTCGAGCTCACGCCGCCCGCCGACGCCAAGCCCGGCCCGGTAGTACTCAAGGCCGACGCCGACTGGCTGGTCTGCAAGGACATCTGCATCCCCGAGAAGGCCACGCTCACGCTTCCCTTCGCCGTGGCGCCGGGCAACGCGGAAGCGGTCTCGGGCAACGCCTCGCTCTTCGCGAATGCCCGCGCGCGCCTTCCTGTTTCCCCGGCGGCATGGACGGCCGAGTCGGTCGTGGCCGGCAACAAGCTCACGCTGCGCGTCATGCCGGCCGAGGGCGGCGTGGCCCCGGCCAAGGTGTCCTTCTTCCCGTTCCGCGAGAACTTCATCGACCACCCGGCGCCGCAGGTTCTCGTGCGCGACGGCAACGGCGTGCGGCTCGAGGTGAAGCTCATGGAGCCCGTGCAGACCGGCGTGAAGGACGCGGCGGGACTTCTCGTGGCCGAGAGCGCCTGGCCCGGCCACGCGGGACGCAAGGCGGTCGAGCTCGCGTTCCCCGTCGTTGCATCGCTTCCGGCGCTGGCCACGCCTGTCGCGGCATCGGCGGGCGAGACGGACGGGAGCCTCGTCCTCGCGCTGGTCTTTGCCCTCGCGGGTGGCCTGCTTCTCAACCTCATGCCGTGCGTCTTCCCGGTGCTGGGCATCAAGGTGATGGGCTTCGTGCGCCACGCGCACGGCGACGCGAAGGCGCTGTGGATGCAGGGCGTGGTTTTCTCGGCGGGCGTGCTCGTTTCCTTCCTCGTGCTGGCGGGCCTTCTCCTCGCGCTGCGCGCGGGCGGCGCCGAGCTGGGCTGGGGCTTCCAGTTGCAGTCGCCCGCGTTCGTCTCGCTCCTCGCCGCGCTCTTCTTCCTCATGGCGCTCAACCTCTTCGGCGTCTTCGAGTGGGGTGGGTTCGCGCAGTCGATGACCTCGAACGTGTCCGCGCAGGGCCGCTACGCCGACGCCTTCCTCGCGGGCGTGCTGGCCACCGTGGTCGCGACTCCCTGCACTGCGCCTTTCATGGGCGCCGCGGTGGGCTTCACGCTCGCGCAGCCCGCGGCGGTGTCCCTCGCGGTGTTCGCGATGCTGGGCGCGGGCATGGCCCTGCCGGTGCTGGCGCTGTCGTTCTTCCCGGCGGCTCTCAAGAAGCTGCCCAAGCCCGGCCCGTGGATGGAGACCTTCAAGCAGGTGATGGCCTTCCCGCTCTTCGCGACCGTCATCTGGCTCGTCTGGGTGCTGGGGGCGCAGGCCGGCAACGACGCGGTGGTGGCACTTCTCGCGGGGCTGCTGCTGCTGGGCGTGGGCGCGTGGATCTACGGCCGCTGGGCGCGCTCGGAGAGCATCGCGCGGTTCGTCTTCGCGGCGGTCTTCGCGGCACTCGGCCTGTGGCTCGCCTGGCCCGGCGCGGACGCGAAACCCGGCGAGGCCCGCGCGGCCACCGTGAAGGCCGGCG
>JAABQW010000320.1 GCA_011391275.1 Betaproteobacteria bacterium | reverse complement strand
TCAGCGCACTAGCCGGGATTGCCGCTGCGGTGCCCACCCCGAGGTTGCGTGCATCAGTTGACGCGCGTTCGAGGTAGACGTACAACGCCTCGACGGGGCTGTCCTGGTCCTCGCGCAGGACTCCCCTGCGCATATCCCGCCAGCGCAGGCCGGTCGTCGCGGCGATGCGCCGCAGGTAGGGCTCGGAATGCGCGTGGCGCAGGCTCGGCAGGAGCTTCACTTCCTCCAGGTGGCGCGAAACCTCGACGGTGAACGCGAGGATGCCGCCCGGCAGCAGGATGCGACGGATCGACCGGAAGACGCCCTCGAGGTCGCCGAGGTAGCCGAAGACGTCGGCGGCGACGACGAGGTCGTCCTGGCGCGCGGCCGCCGCGAGGAAGGACTCGAGCTCGTCATGGATCAGCTCGCGGTAGGCGCCCGTCCTGCGCGCCTGCTCGAGCATGGCCCCGGAGACGTCCAGTCCGTCGATCGCGTCGGCCGCCCCCTGCAACAGCTTGCCGCACAGGCCGGTCCCGCATCCAAGGTCCAGCACGGAGCGGAAGCGCCGCCCTTCCTTCAGCAGCGGGCGCAGGAGCGACTCGTGGCCGCGGTACTTCAGCGTCTCGACCAGGTGGCTGTCGAAGTCGGCGGCGTAGTCGTCGAAGAGCCTCTCGACGTAACGGCGCGGTGTCCTGACCGGCGCGCCGGCTTCGCGCACGGAGGCGAGGAAGTAACCGTGCAGCTCGGCGTCCTCCCCGAGGGCGATGGCCTTCTCGAAGCAGAGGGCGGCCTCCTCGCGCCGGTTCAACTCGCGCATGAGGGTGCCGCGCGCGCTCCAGGCCCGCGCGGATCCCGGGTCGAGCTCCACCGCCTTGTCGAACGCGCGGACCGCATCCTCGGTCAACCCGAGCCGCAACTGGCAGTTTCCCCGCACGAGCCACAGGCCGGCACGGGCGGGTGAAAGCTCCAGGGCCGTTCCGATCGCGTCGACCGCCTCCTGCCAGCGGCCGAGCCCCTCGCTGGCGAGGCCCAGGCTCACCCACGCGTCCGCACTCGCGGGCTCGGCCGCCAGCGTCTGCCGCAGGAGCGGCACGGCCTCCTCCCACCGGCGCAGGTGAACGAGCGTGATGCCGAGGTTGCCGAGCAGCGACGGCCGGCCGGGGGCGAGGGCGAGGGCCTTCTCGAAGCGCTCGCGGGCCGGTTCGTACCGGCCCGCCTCGAAATGCCCGATGCCCTCGATGAAGAGCGCGCGCGCCTGCTCCAGCCCGGCCGGCGTGGCCTGTTCCTGTGTCACTGGTGTTGGACCCCGGGTTCGAAGGAAGAAGGAATTCTCGCCGATTCCCGTCCTCCGCTGCGTGGCGGTCGCCCGGCCGCGAATGGGCTCGGCAGGACACCGCGGGGAGGGTTGGAGCGGGTGAAGGGAATCGAACCCTCGTCGTAAGCTTGGGAAGCTTCTGCTCTGCCATTGAGCTACACCCGCGGCGAGGCGCCATTTTACCCAACTCCGGCGCGGGCGTGGCCCTGCCGGAACCGTTCGCGCCCACGCATTGCCATTGGCGCCGTCCGCAGGCCGCCCGTCGCATTGCCCGGCCCGTTCGCGCCGGGGTCGCGATAGGATTCGCGGCATGACGAACTACAACCCGTCCTTCACGCCGGAAGAGCGCAGGAAAGTCATCGACCAGGCGGCCGCCAGCCATCCGCTGGAGATGTTCCCGGTGTTCCGCCGCTGGCCCCGCAGCCATGCGCGCGACATCGCCTACACCTTCATCTGGAACCTCGGCTTCGCCGCACTCTTCGCGTTGTTAGCGATCGTGGGAAGCTGGCGGCTGCCCTCCGCGAACTGGCTCTGGATCAACTTCGTCGTCGCGAACTGCGTCGGCTACACCCTGCACCTCTTCTTCTTCCTGGGCCGCTGCACCATCGAGCGCGCGATCCTCCAGCAAGGGCGGGTCGTCGTCACCCTCTACTACGCGGCGATGAGCACCATCGGCGTGATGACCGGCTTCTGGCTCGCGGCGCAGCTGGTCGGCAGGAACATCCTGGGCAAGCTGGGCGACCACCGCTGGATCCTCGCCGTCGCGGTCACGAGCCTCGTGATCTCGGTGGTGATCGGGATCATGTACTTCTGGCGCGAGAAGAGCGCCCTCGCCGAAGCCGCCCTGGAGCGCGAGCAGCGCCGCAACGCGGACATCGAGCGCGGGGCCCTGGCCGCGAACGTGCGCGCGCTGCAGGCGCAGATCGAGCCCCACTTCCTCTTCAACACGCTCGCCAACGTGACGAGCCTCATCGAACCGGACCCGGCGCGGGCGAAGCACATGCTGGAGACGTTCATCCGGTTCCTGCGCGCATCGCTGGCCGCCACGCGGCGCAGCTCGACCACGCTCGCGGACGAGTTCGCGCTCATCGGCGATTTCCTCGAGGTGCTCGAGGTGCGCATGGGCGAGCGGCTGCAGGTGGCGATCGACCTTCCCGCGGATCTCGGGGCGATCGAGGTCCCCGCGATGCTGCTCCAGCCGGTCGTGGAAAACGCAATCCGCCATGGCCTCGAGCCGAAGGTCGAGGGCGGCCGCATCGAGTTGCGCGCGCGCCGCGAGGGCGGAACGCTCGTCCTCGAGGTGGCCGACACGGGCGTGGGCTTCGGCGAGGCGACCGCGGGAGGCGTGGGGCTCGCAAACATCCGCGAGCGGCTGCGCCTCGCGCACGGGGATGCCGCGCGCCTGTCGATCCGGGCGAACGCCCCCCAGGGCACGATCGTCGCGATCGAGCTCCCGGTGGGCTCGCCGTGAAGACCGCGTCCCCGAAGGTGCTGGTTGCCGACGACGAGCCGGCCCTCGCGCAGTTCCTGCACGGCCGCCTCGCGGCCCTGTGGCCGGAGGCGACCCTGCTCCCCGCGGCGCGAAACGGCCTGGAGGCGCTCGCGGCCATCCGCGAGGACGAGCCGGACGCGGCCTTCCTCGACATCCGCATGCCGGGCCTCACCGGGCTCGAGCTCGCCGCGCGCATCGAGAGCCCCACCCACGTCGTCTTCGTGACCGCATACGACGAATACGCCGTCGAGGCCTTCGACCGGAATGCGGTCGACTACCTCGTGAAACCGGTGGTGGACGAGCGACTGTCGCGCGCCATCGCGCGCCTCAAGGCGAAGATCGGCGCGCGGGAGGCGCCCCCGGGGCTGGGCGAGGTGCTCGCGCGCATCGCCGCCTCGCTGCCCGGCGCGAGCGCCGGTTACCTTCGCTGGGTGCGCGCGCTCAAGGGCGAGGAGGTCCACCAGGTCGCGGTCGAGGACGTTCTCTACTTCCAGGCGCAGGACAAGTACACCTGCGTGGTCACGCGGGATGGCGAGCTCCTGATCCGGACGGCCCTCTCGGACCTCGCGAAGCAGCTCGATCCCGCGACCTTCGCGCAGGTGCACCGCTCGACTCTCCTCAACCTGAACTTCGTGGCCTCCACGAGGCGCGACCTGGGTGGGCGGGTCTTCGTGCGACTGAAGGATGCCCGCCGCACCGAACTCCCGGTTTCCCGCGCCAGCGCGCACCTGTTTCGGCAGATGTGACCTCGCTCAAGGCGGGGAAGGCGGGATTGCGCGATAGAATTCCCGCATGGAACTGCTGCTGAGGATCAACGGCGCCGAGAGGCGCTTCGCCCCGCCGCTCACCGTGGCCGGGTTGGTGGGCGCGCTGGGCGTCGAAGGCAAGCGGATCGCGATCGAGCGCAACGGCGAGATCGTGCCGCGCAGCCGCTACGGCGAGGTCGAGCTGGCCGACGGGGACCGCCTGGAGGTCGTCGTCGCCGTGGGGGGAGGCTGATGGACGACCGTCTCGTCATCGCGGGCAAGGCCTACGGTTCGCGCCTGCTGGTGGGCACCGGCAAGTACCGGGACTTCGAGGAGACCCGCCTCGCGATCGAGGCGAGCGGCGCGGAGATCGTCACCGTCGCCATCCGCCGCGTGAACATCGGCCAGAACGCGGGGGAGCCCAGCCTCCTCGAGGCGCTTCCGCCCTCCCGCTACACGATCCTGCCCAATACCGCGGGCTGCTATACCGCCGAAGACGCGGTGCGCACGCTGCGCCTCGCCCGGGAGCTCCTCGACGGGCACTCCCTGGTGAAGCTCGAGGTGCTGGGGGACACCGAAACCCTCTTCCCCAACATGCCGGAGACGCTCGCCGCGGCCAGGACGCTGGTCGCCGAGGGTTTCCAGGTGATGGTCTACTGCAGCGACGATCCCATCCTCGCCCGCCAGCTCGAGGAGATCGGCTGCGTGGCGGTGATGCCGCTCGCTTCCCTCATCGGCTCCGGGATGGGCATCCTCAACCCGTGGAACCTGCAGATCATCCGGGACCGCGCGAAGGTGCCGGTCCTGGTCGATGCCGGCATCGGGACGGCGTCCGACGCGGCGGTGGCGATGGAACTGGGCTGCGACGGCGTCCTGATGAACACGGCCATCGCCAAGGCGCGTGATCCGGTGCGCATGGGCCGCGCGATGAAGCTTGCGGTGGAGGCGGGCCGGGAAGCCTGGCTTGCCGGCCGGATGGAAAGGAAGCCCTACCGGGCATCCGCCAGCTCGCCCACCGAGGGGCTCATCGGCAGGACCGCCTGGCCGGGCTAGAAGCGCCAGCGGACGCCGAGCTTGAACTGGTCGGTGTCGGCGGACTCGCGCGGACCCCAGCGGTCGAGGGGCGAGAAGCGCTCCATTTCCGCCTGCAGCCCCACGCTGCGTGTCACGTCGTACTTGAGCCCCAGCCCGTACCGGACCCCGGCCCCCGGTCGCGATGCCGCCTCGCCGGGAAACAGGGAAACGCCCGCATCCGAGCGCCAGGCACCCAGCCGGCCGTACAGCGTGGCGTGCCCCCACGTGGAATGCCCCCACAGCGGGAGCGTGCCCACGGTATCCATGCTGTACCCGCGGGCGCGCGCCGGCTGGCCGCCGAAAGCGGAGAACGGGGAAGGGGAGACGGCATCCGCGTAGCCCGTCTCGAAGGAGAAGTACCGGGAGTACCGGTAGCCCAGCTTGAGCTGGAACCCGTCTGCCAGCGATGGCACGCCCAGCGGGCCCAGGGAAGGCTCGGCCGACCGCCAGTAGAAACCCGGGTCCGGGATGGCGATCGCCACCGGCGATGCCGGGAGCTTCAGGACCCCGACGTAGTCCCCGGCCGCGGCCAGCGGTACTGCAGCGGCCGACAGGACGAGAAGGCTGGAAAGGCGGTTGGTCATCGGTACATGGTGGGGTTGTCGCTTTTTCGCGTCAACCAATCGGGGGCTTTTCCGGTTGCCCAGCGTAAAATTGCGGCATGGACGCAACAGACCGCCCGATCCGCAGCTTTGTTCTCAGGCAGGGGAGATTCTCGCCCGGGCAGCAACGTGCCTACGAAATGCTCATGCCGCGATTTGGAGTCCCGTTTTGCCCGGAAAATGTCGACCTGGAGGCTGTCTTTGGTCGAAAAGGGCCGAAAATCCTCGAAATCGGCTTCGGAATGGGCGAAACAACCGCCAGAATCGCGGCCGAGAACCCTGAAAACGACTATCTGGGGGTGGAAGTTCACACCCCAGGGGTTGGCGCGATGCTCAAGCGAATAGATGAGCAGGCGCTCACAAACATACGAATCGTCCAGCACGATGCCGTCGAAGTCGTACGCCAGATGCTCGCGCCGGGGAGCCTGGCCGGCATCCACGTTTTCTTTCCGGACCCCTGGCCGAAGAAACGCCACCACAAGCGGCGCCTCCTGCAACCCGCCTTCGCGGAACTGCTCGCCGCCCGCCTGGCGCCCGGGGGTTACCTCCACGCCGCCACGGACTGGCAGGAGTATGCCGAGCACATCCTCGCCACGCTTTCGTCCGTTGCCAGCCTCGAGAACCCGCATGGCGGCTTCGCGGTTCGCCCCGTGGAGCGTCCGGAGACCAAGTTCGAAAGCCGCGGGCGCCGACTCGGCCACGACTCGTGGGATGTTATCTTCCGCAAGCGAACCACTGCCCCGGAAGGTACCCCATGAGCCTCGACGACCACGATCGGCTTCGCGGCGACCGCCGCCGCTTCATCGCCCGCCTGGCCGCCGCCGGCGCCCTGGGCGCGGGAGGGCTTTCCGGTTTCATGAGCCGCGCGCTCGCGAAGGGCGACCTGCCCGTCACCCAGGGAATCCACCAGCTCAAGGGCCGCGCCACGGTCAACGGCCGCACGGCGATCGTGGGCACGCCCGTGACCCCGCGGGACCGGATCTCCACGGGCCCGGACAGCATGGCGTTGGTGGTCGTGAAGGACGACGCATTTCTCGTGCGCGCGAACACCACCTTCGAGATGTCGGAGTCCGGCGGGGCGCTCAGCCGCATCCTCATCCAGACGGGGCGGGTGCTGTCGGTCTTCGGCAAGAAGCCCCTCGTCATCAAGGCGGCCAACGCGACCATCGGGATCCGGGGCACCGGAGCCTATGTCGAGGTCGAACCCGCCCAGGTCTACTTCTGCCTGTGCTACGGCGAGGCGGATCTCGACGGGCCCGGCATGGCCGCCCCCAAGCGCATCAAGACCACGCACCACGAGACCCCGCTCGTCATCACCGACCGCGGTGGCGCCATGGCGGCGGTGCCGGGGCCGGTGGTCAACCACACCGACGAGGAACTGATCATGCTCGAGGCGCTTGTGGGACGGGAACCGCCCTTCGAGCCGGGCGCCTACCCGAAGATCGGCTGATGGCTGGCCTCCCGACGTGCGGCCAAGGCCCCATAGTTGAGCGGTTTACTCAACTATCCGGGGGCCCTATAATTTCGGGTCCGCCCACCCAGGGAACCTGCCGTGAACCAGCGTAGCCAACTCCCCATCCCGGACGTCCAGGGCTCGCCCGACACCCGTCGGCTTGCCATCGACAAGGTGGGGATCAAGGCGATCCGCCACCCGATGAAGATCCTCGAGCGGGCCGGCGCGGTCCAGCACACGGTGGCGAGCTTCGCCATGTACGTGGGCCTGCCGCACCAGTTCAAGGGCACGCACATGTCGCGGTTCGTGGAGATCCTCAACGCCCACGAGCGCGAGATCACCGTGGACTCGTTCCGCGCCATGCTCCGGCAGATGGTGAAGAAGCTCGAGGCCGAGACCGGCCACATCGAGATGGTCTTCCCCTACTTCGTCTCCAAGAAGGCCCCGGTCTCCGGCGTCGAGAGCCTGCTGGACTACGAGGTGACCTTCATCGGCGAGATCGTCGAGGGCCGCGAGCAGTTCGCTCTCAAGGTGCAGGTGCCGGTGACGAGCCTTTGCCCCTGCTCGAAGAAGATCTCCGACTACGGCGCGCACAACCAGCGCTCGCACGTGACGGTCGCCGCGCGCGTGCACAGCTTCGTGTGGATCGAGGAGCTGATCGACCTCGTCGAGAAGCAGGCATCCAGCGAGCTCTACGGGCTCCTCAAGCGCCCGGACGAGAAGTACGTGACCGAGCTCGCCTACGACAACCCGAAGTTCGTCGAGGACATGGTCCGCGACATCGCCGCGAAGCTCAACGCCGACCCGCGCATCGAGGCCTACGTGGTGGAGTCGGAGAATTTCGAGTCCATCCACAACCACTCGGCCTACGCGATGATCCGCAAGAACTGGCCGGCCTGCTGAACCCCGTCGCGCGCCCTCAGTAGCGCTTGGTGAGGACGAGGTTTGCACCTTCCCGGCGGATCTCCGTGCGGTTGAGGAAGCTCATCCCCAGGAGGGCCATGTCGAGCCCCGGCGAGTCGTGGACCACCGCGTCGACCGCCAGGAGCGTCACCGGCCCGAGGGTCACGGAATCCAGGCGCACGCGGTAGACGAGCACGCGGCCATTGGCCGTCTGGGAAACCGCCGGCTGGCCGCTCCTGAAGTCGATCCCCAGGCGCTTCGCCTCCGCGGTGGAAAGGGTCACGAGCGTGGCTCCCGTGTCCACGAGGAACCGGACGTGGGCGCCGTTCACCCGCCCCTCCGCCACGAAGTGCCCCCTCGCGTCGGCCGCCAGCGTGACGGTCTGCAGGGCCCCGGTGAGCGCCGCGGATTCCGCGTGCTGCCCCAGTTCGAGAACCTGGCGCTTGCCGTCGATCTCGAAGGTGGCCGAGCGCGAATCGGCGGAGACGAGGAGAGCCCCCTCGGGCGTTCGCTGCCCCGCCGACAGCGTAAGCGGTGCGCCCTTGCCCACGACGACGACCGCCTTCCCGGGAAACAGGCCGATCACGTTCAACTCGGTGGCGAACGCGGGCGTCGCCAGCAACAGCGCCGCCGAAATAGAATGCCCCAGTATGCGCAGGATGCCCATTCGATGAAGCCCGTCGCGGTCTTTCGCCATGCCCCCACGGAGGGGCCGGGCTATTTTGCCACTTTCCTCGACGGGCGCCGGCTCCGTTGGCAGCTCGTGAAGCTCGACGAGGGCGAGCCCGTTCCCGGAAGCGCGGAGGGGTTCGCGGGGCTCGCGTTCATGGGCGGCCCGATGAGCGTCAACGACGGCCTGCCCTGGATCGGACCGGTCCTGGACCTCATCCGCGACGCGGTGGAGCGCAAGGTGCCCGTCATCGGCCACTGCCTCGGCGGCCAGCTGCTCGCAAAGGCGCTCGGCGCCACGGTGACGCGCAATCCGGTGAAGGAGATCGGCTGGCACCGCGTCGACGTCGAGGACTCGCCCGAGGCCCGGCGGTGGTTCGGCGACGACGTGCGTTCCTTCACGGCGTTCCAGTGGCACGGGGAGACTTTCGCCCTGCCGCCCGGCGCCAGCAGGATCCTTCGAAGCGAGCACTGCCCGAACCAGGCCTACGTGGTCGCAGGCCGGCACCTGGGAATGCAGTGCCACGTGGAAATGACCCCCGAGCTCGTCCGTTCCTGGTGCGAGACCGGGGCCGGGGAAATCGCCGCAGCCCGAGGGAGCCCCGCCGTGAGCCCGGCCGATGCCATCCTGGCGCAGATGGGCGAGCGACTGCCCGTCCTCAACGACACCGCGCGCCGGCTCTACGAACGCTGGATCGAGGGGCTGGCGTAGGAAATTCTTCCTACTCGCGGAAGTTCTGGTAGGTGAGGGGCACCTCGGTCACGCCGCTGCGCACCAGCGCGATCGCCTCCTGGAGCGTGTCGCGCTTGGCCCCGGAGACGCGGACCACCTCGCCCTGGATCGACGCCGTGACCTTGAGCTTGGCGTCCTTGAGCATCTTCACGATCCTCTTGGCGAGCTCGGTCTCCACGCCGTTCTTCACGGTGACCTTCTGCTTCATCCTGTCGCCGCCGATCTTCTCGGGCTTGTCCAGCGTGAGCAGGCGCAGGTCGACGCCGCGCTTGGCGAACTTGGCGTTGAGGACATCGCGCACCTGCCCCAGCTTGAACTCGTCGTCGGCGAACAGGGTGAGCTCGCTCTCCTTCTGTTCCACGCGGGCGTCGGAGCCCTTGAAGTCGAAACGGTTCGAAACTTCCTTGTTGGCCTGCTCGACGGCGTTCTTGACCTCGACGAGGTTGGCTTCGCACGCGATATCGAAGGACGGCATGGTGCCTCCCGGTGGTTAATTGGGGCTGTGACGCGCGGGCGGAGGCAGGCCGAGCAGCGCGCGCTGCGCCGGGTCGGGTTCCTGCTTGAAGGCCAGGGCGCTGATCTCGAACGCGAGCGGCTGCGACCCGAGGAAGACCGTGGAGAAGCCCGCCGTCCGCAGCGCGCGCACGAGCGAGCGATGCATGAAGCCGTTCCGGTGGGCGTAGAAGTCCCTGCCGGTCTCGGCGATCTTGCGGTCGAAGCCGTAGACCACGTCGCCCACGGAGATCGGGCCGGCCGGCGACTCGTAGAGGACGTCGTCGATGTCGAGGTCCTTCGCGAGCACCTCCCCGAACACCGCCTTCATGTCCGGCACGCGGATGTCGGCGAAGCCGTCGGGCGCCAGCACGTGCAGGAAGCCCGCGAGTACCCGGGGCAGGTCGTGGCGGTAGTAGTGCTCGAGGTTGTGCGAGCAGTAGATGGCGGCGTAGCGGCCGGCGGGCAGCCCGACCATTTCCCGGGCGTCGCACACGATGTCGGGCGCGCCGGAGGGGTCGATGTCCAGCAGGTGATGCTCCCAGCCGTCGTAGTGCGCCGGGATCGGGATGCGCTTCGAGTTGCCGCCGACATTCAGCACCCTGCGGGCCGCCGCCGGTCCGGACTCGGGGCGATGGCTCGCGCTCACGTCTCGACGCGCCCGAGCAGCAGGTACTCCATGAGCGCCTTCTGCGCGTGCAGGCGGTTCTCCGCCTCGTCCCAGACGACGCTCTGGGGACCGTCGAGGACGCCGGCGGACACTTCCTCGCCGCGGTGGGCGGGAAGGCAGTGCATGAAGAGCGCCTCCTTGCGGGCGGCGGCCATCATCTCGGCATCCACGGTGAAGGCCGCGAAGGCGTCCTTCCGGGCGCCGGCCTCCTCCTCCCAGCCCATGCTCGTCCAGACGTCCGTGGTCACGAGGTCGGCGCCTTTCGCCGCGGCGAGCGGGTCGCCGAAGAGCTCGAGGTGGCCGGAGTCGACGCCCGTCGCGCGCGCGGGCTCCAGCTCGTAGCCCGCGGGGCTCGAGACGTTCAGCTTGAAGCCGAGGAGGGTGGCCGCCTGCAGCCATGTGTTGCACATGTTGTTGCTGTCGCCGATCCAGGCCACGGTGCGGCCGGCGATCGCGCCGCGGTGCTCGACGAAGGTGTAGATGTCGGCGAGCACCTGGCAGGGGTGGTACTCGTTGGTGAGCCCGTTGATCACCGGCACCCGCGAGTGGGCCGCGAAGCGCTCGATGATCGCCTGCTCGTAGGTGCGGATCATCACGATGTCGACCATCCGCGAGACCACGCGCGCCACGTCCTCGATGGGCTCGCCGCGTCCGAGCTGCGTGTCGCCCATGTTGAGCACGATGGAGGCCCCGCCCAGCTGGAACATGCCCGCCTCGAAGGACACGCGCGTGCGCGTCGAGCTCTTCTCGAACACCATCGCGAGCATCCGGTCGGAGAGCGGCTGGTAGGCCACGTAGTTCTTGAAGCGTTCCTTGATGACCCGCGTGCGCTTGAGGAGATGCTCGAACTCCTCCGCGGAGAAGTCGCGGAACTGCAGGAAGTGCCTCATCGCGGCTAGCCCGCGGCGGCCGGTGCCGCCTCGGCGAGGAAAGCCTTCACGATCGGCGCCAGGCGCGCGACCAGCTCGCGCGACTCCGCGTCGCCGTAGACCAGGGGCGGCAGGAGCCGCACCACCTTGTCCGCCGTCACGTTGATCACGATCCCCGCCTCCAGGCCCCGGCGGACGAGGTCGCCGCAGGGCCGGTCGAGCTCGATGCCGATCATGAGGCCCTTGCCGCGGATCTCCCTGACGCCGGCCACGCCGGCGAATTCGCGGGCCAGCCCCTGGGCGATGGCCTCGCCCTGCCGCGCCGCGTTGGCGAGGAGCCCGTCCTTCTCGATCACCTCGAGCGTGGTGAGCGCGGCGACGGAGACCAGCGGCCCGCCGCCGAACGTCGTGCCGTGGTTGCCCGGCTTGAACACGTCGGCCGCCACGCCCCTGGCGAGGCAGGCGCCGACGGGCACGCCCGAGGCGAGCCCCTTGGCGAGCGGCATCACGTCCGGGACGATGCCCGCCCACTGGTGGGCGAACCACTTGCCCGTGCGGCCGATGCCGCTCTGCACTTCGTCGATCATGAGCAGCCACTGGCGGCGGTCGCAGAGCTCGCGGACCTTGCGCAGGTAGTCGTCGTCGGCGACGAGGATGCCGCCCTCGCCCTGGAGCACCTCGAGCAGGACGGCGACCACCGACGGGTGCTCGCTCAGCCGCTCGATGGCCCCGAGGTCGTTGTAGGGCACGCGCAGGAACCCGCCCATCAGGGGCTCGAAGCCGGCCTGGGCCTTGCGGGAGCCCGTGGCCGAGAGCGTGGCCAGCGTGCGGCCGTGCCACGCCTTTTCCATCACGACGATGGAGGGGTTCTCGATGCCGCGCTGGTGCCCGTGCAGGCGCGCGATCTTGATGGCGCACTCGTTGGCCTCGGCCCCCGAGTTGCAGAAGAACGCGTTGTCCATGCCCGCGAGGGCGCAGACCTTCTCCGCGAGGGCTTCCTGCTCGACCACGCGGAAGAGGTTGGAGGTGTGGATGAGCTTCGCCGCCTGCTCGGCGATCGCCCGGGAGAGCACGGGGTGGCCGTGGCCGAGGCCGCTCACCGCGATGCCCGCGAGCGCGTCGAGGTATCGCTTGCCCTCGGTGTCCCACAACCAGGCACCCTCGCCGCGTGCGAACGCCACGGGCTGGGGCAGGTAGGTATTCATGAGGTGAGCGGCAGCCATAAACGCCTCGCAGAAACGATCACGGCGGCCTCGCGCCGCCGTGGATGTGGGAAGGGCAATTATCGGCCAATTGCGCGGGCCGCCGCAACCGCTCGGGAGCGGCGGGCCGTTGACGCTTCCATCGCGATTCGCGACTCCCGGGATGGGGATCGCCAAGGCGGCTGCCGGGAGCGTGGCGCCCCCGGCGGGAGGAACCTAGGCGCGGGGCGCGAGGGCCTTGACCTGCTGGGCCAGGCGGCTCTTGTGGCGGGAAGCCTTGTTCTTGTGGATGATCTTCTTGTCGGCGATGCGGTCGATCGTCGAGACGTTCGCGTCGAAGGCGGCCTGCGCGGCCTGCGCGTCGCCGGCGGCGATCGCGGTCTTCACCTTCTTGATCGCGGTGCGAAGGGTCGTGCGAAGGCCCATGTTGGCAGTGCGCTGCTTGGCTGCCTGCTTGGCGCGTTTCGCTGCCTGCTTGGAATTGGCCATGTCGTGATCCTGAGGGTCGGGGTTCGAAAACGAAGCCTGATATTATACATCGCTTGTCCTGTCAAAACAAAGCCCTAGGTTCCCCCCCGCGTTTCGCGCCCCCCGGCGCCCCCGACGCGCCGCCTCGTCCATGAACCTCCTCAAGGCAGCCGCCTCGGTCAGCGCGATGACGCTCGTGTCGCGCATCACCGGGTTCGCGCGCGACGTGCTCCTCGCCATCACCTTCGGCGCCGGGTTCGCGATGGACGCGTTCGTGGTCGCCTTCCGCCTGCCCAACCTGCTGCGGCGGCTCTTCGCGGAGGGCGCGTTCTCGCAGGCGTTCGTCCCCATCCTGGGCGAGTACAGGACAAGGAGCGGCGAGGAGGCGACCCGGGCGCTGGCTTCCCGCCTGCTCGGCGTCCTCGCCGTCGCGCTCCTGGTGGTGACGGCGGTGGGCGTGGTGGCCGCCCCTCTCCTGGTCTACGCGAGCGCGGCCGGCTTCGCGAAGGACGCGGACAAGTTCGCCCTGACGGTGGCGATGCTGAGGATCTGCTTCCCGTACATCTTCTTCATCTCGCTCACCAGCTTCGCCGCCGGGATCCTCAACACCTGGGGGCACTTCAAGGTGCCGGCCTTCACGCCGGTGCTGCTGAACCTCTCGTTCATCGGCTTCGCCATCTTCGCCGCGCCGCACTTCGACCGCCCGATCATGGCGCTCGCCTGGGCAGTGTTCGCGGGCGGGGCGCTCCAGCTCGCCTTCCAGGTGCCTTTCCTGCTTCGCATCCGCATGCTGCCGATGCCGAAATGGGACCCGCGGGACGAGGGCGTGGTGCGCGTCCTCAAGCTCATGGCCCCGGCGGCCCTCGGCGTCTCGGTCGCGCAGGTGAGCCTCGTCATCAACACGCACATCGCCTCGTGGCTGCGCGACGGGTCCGTGTCGTGGCTCTACTATGCCGACCGGCTCATGGAGTTCCCCTCGGCGCTCCTGGGCGTGGCGATGGGCACCGTGCTCCTGCCCTCGCTGGTGCGGCATCACAGCAACAACGACATCGGCGCGTACTCCCGCCTCCTCGACTGGGGCCTGCGGCTGGCGCTCCTTCTCGCGCTCCCGGCGGCGCTGGGGCTCGCGCTGCTGGCCACGCCGCTCGCCGCAACGCTCTTCTGGCACGGCGAATTCACCCGTCACGACGTCCTGATGACCCGCTCCGCCCTCATCGCCTACGCCGCCGGGCTGGTAAGCATCATCCTCGTGAAGATCCTCGCACCGGGGTTCTATGCCCGGCAGAACATCCGCACGCCCGTGAAGGTCGCCCTGGCCACCCTGGCCGTCACGCAGGCCGCCAACCTCGCCCTGGTGCCGTGGCTGGGGCACGCGGGACTCGCGGCCGCGATCTCGGCAGGCGCCATGTTCAACGCGGGATGGCTGTGGCTGCTGATGCGCCGCCGCGGCCACTGGCAGCCCGCCCCCGACTGGGGTGCGTTCCTGCTCAAGCTCTGCGTGGCGCTCTACATGATGGGCGGCCTGATCTGGTACGGGATGGGCTCGGAGCAGTCGTGGTTCGCCATCCCCGCGACGACGCGCGCCCTGAAGCTCACCGCCGTGATCGCGGGGGCCATGTCCGTCTACTTCGCCACCCTGTGGGCGCTCGGCTTCCGCGTGAAGCAGTTCGCGCGGCACGAATGAACCTCCAGGTCATCCGCGACCCGAAGCCCGGCGCCCCCGACGCGGTGGTCGCCATCGGGAGCTTCGACGGCGTGCATCGCGGCCACCAGGCGCTCCTCGCGCGGGTGGTGGACGAAGCCGCCGCGCTCGGCGTCGAACCCGCGGTCCTCACCTTCGAGCCCATGCCGCGGGAACTGCTTTTCCCGGACCGCGCCCCGCCGCGCCTGTCGTCGCTTTCGGCCCGGCTCCACGCCTTCGCCGACGCGGGCATCCGCATCGCCTACATCTGCCGGTTCACGCGCGAGTTCGCTTCCCTTTCGGCCGAGGCGTTCGCGCGGCGCCTGCGCGAGCTGCACGGCGCGCGCCGGGTGCTCGTGGGCAGGGATTTCCGCTTCGGCGCCAGGCGCGCGGGCGACGTGGCCCTCCTCGCCGCCGAGGGCGCGCGCCTGGGCTACGAAGTCGAGACGCTCGCGACCGTCGCCGACGGCGACGAGCGGGTGTCGAGCACGCGGGTGCGCGAGGCGCTTTCGTCGGGCGACCTGGGCCTCGCCGCGCAGCTCCTCGGGCGGCCCTATGCCATCTGCGGCCGCGTCGTCCACGGCGCGAAGCTCGGCCGCAACCTCGGCTATCCCACGGCCAACATCGCGCTTCCGCCGGGGCGCCCCGTGATGACGGGGGTCTTTGCGGTAAAATGCGCCGGTGCGGCAACTCGCGGACTCGAGGGAGTGGCGAGCCTGGGATACAAGCCGGTCGTGGCAAGGAACGGCCCGGCGACTCTCGAAGCGTACCTCTTCGACTTCTCGGGCGACCTCTACGGGCGTCGCCTTTCCATCGAGTTCCTCAAGAAGCTGCGCGACGAGGCGAAATACGCCTCGCTCGACGAGCTCGTGGCGCAGATCCGCCTGGACTGCGAAGCGGCGCGGGCCTACTTCCGCGAAAAATCGGGGACCTGATGGCGAATGACGCGAAGACCGACTACAAGCTGACCCTCAACCTGCCCGACACCCCCTTCCCCATGCGAGGCGACCTCGCGAAGCGGGAACCGGGGTGGGTGAAGGCCTGGCAGGAGAAGGGCCTCTACGCCCGCATCCGCGAGGCCTGCCGCGGCCGCCCGCTGTTCGTCCTGCACGACGGCCCGCCGTACGCCAACGGCGACATCCACATCGGCCACGCGGTGAACAAGGTCCTCAAGGACGTGATCGTCAAGTCAAAGACGATGGCGGGCTTCGACGCGCCCTACACGCCCGGCTGGGACTGCCACGGGCTGCCCATCGAGCACCAGATCGAGAAGAAGCACGGTCGCCACCTCGAGGGCAACAAGGCGCGCGAGCTGTGCCGCGCCTACGCCGCCGAGCAGATCGAGCGCCAGATGGCGGACTTCCGCCGCCTGGGCGTGATCGCGGACTGGGAGCACCCCTACAAGACGATGGATTTCGCGACGGAAGCCGACGAGATCCGGGCGCTCGCGCGCATCTGGAAGAAGGGGCTCCTGTACCGGGGACTGAAGCCGGTCAACTGGTGCATCGAGTGCGGGTCGGCCCTGGCGGAAGCCGAGGTCGAGTACGAGGACAAGACCTCGGCCGCCATCGACGTCGCCTTCGCGGCCGCCGACCCCGCCGCCGTCGCGCGCGCCTTCGGCCTCGCGCAGGCGCCCGAAAAGGCGTTCGCGGTGATCTGGACCACCACGCCCTGGACGCTTCCCGGCAACCAGGCCATCGCCGCGCACCCGGGCCACGAGTACGAGCTTGTCGCAACGGACCGCGGCGCACTCATCCTTGCGGCGGAGCTTCGCGAGGCATGCCTGAAGCGCTTCGGCCTCGAGGCCTCGGCGGTCCTGGGCCGCGCCGCGGGCAGCGCGCTCGAGGGCCTCGCGTTCCGCCATCCGCTGGAGCCGCGCGACGTGCCGATGATCACCGGCGAGCACGTGACGCTCGAGGCCGGCACGGGGCTGGTGCACACCGCGCCGGCCCACGGTGCCGAGGACTTCGACGCCGGCGTGAAGTTCGGCCTGCCCCTCGACCAGCCCGTGGACGACCGCGGCCGCTTCAAGGCGGGCGTCCCGCACTTCGCGGGCCAGGGCGTGCGCGAGGCCGAGAAACCGATCCTCGAGATGCTCTCCGCCAACGGCTCGCTCCTCAGGAACGAGCCGTTCCGGCACAGCTACCCGCATTGCTGGCGGCACAAGACGCCGATCATCTTCCGCGCCACCACGCAGTGGTTCATCGGCATGGACAGGCCCGCGGCTGCAGGCATGGACGGCAACGGCCGGACGCTGCGCGAGACGGCGCAGAAGGCCATCGCCGACACGACCTTCTACCCCTCGTGGGGAAGATCGCGCATCGAGGCGATGGTCGCCGGCCGCCCGGACTGGACGCTCTCCCGCCAGCGCAACTGGGGCGTGCCGCTGCCCTTCTTCCTCGACCGCGACACCGACGAGCTGCACCCGGAAACCGAACGGCTGGTCGAGGAGGCCGCCGCCCGCGTCGCCAGGGGCGGCATCGAAGCGTGGTTCGCGGCCACCTGCGAGGACTTCGGCGTCGACCCCGCGAAGTACCGCAAGCTCACCGACACCGTGGACGTCTGGTTCGACTCGGGCACCACGCACTTCTCGGTGCTGCGCGGCCTGAAGGGGCAGAAGTGGCCCGCCGACCTCTACCTCGAGGGCTCGGACCAGCACCGCGGCTGGTTCCAGTCGAGCCTGCTCACCAGTTGCGCGATGGACGGCCGCGCGCCCTACGACGCGCTCCTCACCCACGGCTTCGTGGTGGACGGCCAGGGCCGGAAGATGTCGAAGTCGCTGGGCAACGTCATCGCGCCCCAGAAGGTGTCCGACACGCTGGGCGCCGAGATCATCCGGCTGTGGGTCGCCTCGGCCGACTATTCCGGCGAGCTCTACATCTCCGACGAGATCCTCAAGCGCGTCGTGGAGAGCTACCGCCGCATCCGCAACACGCTGCGGTTCCTGCTCGCCAACACCGCCGACTTCGACGCCGGCGCCCACCTCCTGCCCCCCGGCGAGTGGCTGGAGATCGACCGCTACGCCCTGGCGATGACGCGCTCGATGGCGGAGGCGGCCATGGGGGACTACGCGCGCTTCGAGTTCCACCTCGTGACGCAGCGGATCCAGACGTTCTGCTCCGAGGACCTCGGCGGCTTCTACCTCGACGTGCTCAAGGACCGGCTCTACACCTGCGGGCGCGATTCCGCCGCGAGGCGCTCGGCGCAGTCGGCGCTCCACCACATCACGCAGATGCTGCTTCGCCTCATGGCGCCCATCCTCTCCTTCACGGCCGAGGAGGCCTGGGAAGTGCTGCACCCCGGGCGCGAGGAGAGCGTCTTCTTCCACGCCTGGAGCGGCGTGCTGCCGGCGCAGGACGGAGAGTCCGCCCTCGCGGCGAAGTGGACGCGCCTGCGCGAGATCCGGGCGCTGGTGCAGAAGAGCCTCGAGGAGCTGCGCCAGTCCGGCGGCATCGGCTCGTCCCTCCAGGCCGAGGTCGCCATCGCCGCCCCCGAGGGCGACCGCGCGCTCCTCGAGAGCGTCGGGCCCGACCTGCGCTTCGTCCTCATCACCTCCACGGCCACCGTCGAGCCGGGCGCGGCCCTCGCCGTGCGCGTGACGGCGAGCCCGCACGCCAAGTGCGAGCGCTGCTGGCACTGCCGCGAGGACACCGGAGCGGACCCGGGCCACCCCGGCATCTGCACGCGGTGCGTCACCAACATCGAAGGGCCGGGCGAGGAAAGACGGCATGCCTGAACCCGTCCAGGCCCACTGGTCGCGGTGGCTGCTGCTGTCGGCGGCCGTCGCCGCGGCCGACCTGGCCACCAAGGCGTGGGTCAGCGCCGCCTTCCGGACGGGGGACGTCCACGTGGTCGCGCCGTTCCTGAACCTCGTGCTGTGGCACAACACCGGCGCGGCGTTCAGCTTCCTGGCGGGCGCCGGCGGCTGGCAGCGCTGGTTCTTCGTGGGCGTGACGGTAGTCGTCTCGGCCGTGCTGCTCGCGATGCTGCGCAGGAGCGGCGGCAACCGGCTCCTCGCGTCCGCCCTCGCCCTCGTGCTGGGCGGCGCCGCCGGGAACCTCTGGGACCGCCTGACGCTCGGACACGTCGTCGACTTCATCCAGCTGCATGCGGCGGGCTACCATTGGCCCGCCTTCAACGTCGCCGATTCGGCGATCACGGTGGGCGTGGCGCTGATCCTCTGGGACGGCGTCCGCGACACCCTCGCCGAGCACCGCCAGGAAAGGAAGCCGCCCGATGCCTGATGCCATCGAAGTCGTGCTCGCCAAGCCGCGCGGGTTCTGCGCCGGCGTCGACCGCGCCATCGCGATCGTCGAGCGGGCGCTCGAGATCCACGGCGCGCCCATCTATGTCCGCCACGAGATCGTGCACAACAAGTTCGTCGTGGAAGACCTGCGCCGCAAGGGGGCGGTATTCGTCGAGGAGCTCGAGGACGTCCCGGCGGGCGGCACGGTGATCTTCTCCGCGCACGGCGTCTCGCAGGCGGTGCGCAAGGAGGCGGCCGGCCGGGGCCTGAAGGTCTTCGACGCCACCTGCCCGCTCGTCACCAAGGTCCACGCCGAGGTCGCCCGCATGCGCGAGCAGGGCCGCGAAGTGGTGATGATCGGCCACGAGGGCCATCCAGAGGCCGAGGGCACCATGGGACAGTCGGATTCGGGCATGTACCTCGTGGAAACCGAGGAGGAAGTCGCGCGGCTGCAGGTGGCCGACCCGGCGAACCTCGCGTACGTGACGCAGACCACGCTTTCCATGGACGACGCGGCCCGGATCGTGGCGGCGTTGCGCGCGCGCTTCCCCGCCATCGTCGGCCCGAAGAAGGACGACATCTGCTACGCCACGCAGAACCGCCAGGACGCGGTGAAGTTCATGGCGCCGCGCTGCGACGTGGTCATCGTCGTGGGCTCGGGCAACAGCTCCAACTCGAACCGCCTTCGCGAGGTGGCCGAGAACCTCGGGCGGCGCGCCTACCTCGTGGACAGCGCCACGGAACTGCGCCCGGAGTGGATCGCCGGCGCCCGGACCATCGGGCTCACCGCCGGCGCCTCGGCGCCGGAGGTGCTGGTGCAGGAAGTCATTGCGGCACTCAAGCGCCTGGGCGCCACGCACGTCCGGGAGCTGGACGGCATCGTCGAGAGCGTCACGTTCCCCCTGCCCCGCTCGATAGCCAAGTCGGGCTAGGCGCTTTCCTCGCCACCGACGACGGCGCCACGTTGGCCGACCGGGGCACTGTCGCGCTATAATCGCCCCCTCGCGTGCTGTTGTAGCTCAGTTGGTAGAGCAACTGATTCGTAATCAGTAGGTCGGTGGTTCGAATCCACTCAACAGCACCACGTTCCCCAGGGGCCCGGCCGGAAGGCCGGGCCCCGTCCGTTTCCGGGCCGCCCGGCCACCGGCCGACCGTTCATCGGTCGGCAAGCGCCACTCAGCCTGCCCGGCTTCCCTCCTTGCCGCGGCGCCAATACCCTGCTTCATGAGGGCGTGGCATGCCGGAATCCGGCCGCAGGTCGCCTACGAAGCGGGAGCACGAGCCGGTGCCGGCAAGCGCTCCCGCGGCGAAACGGTCATCATGGCACTCCCATAATCGAGAACGGTCCGAAGGAGAATCTCATGGCAAGGGTCACCCAGGGCAGCGTCCGCGGCGAGTCCGGTTTCACGCTCATCGAACTCATGATGGTCGTGGCCATCGTGGGGATCCTGGCGGCCATCGCGCTGCCGTCCTACCGCGACTACATCATCCGCAGCCGCATCGCGGAGGTGACATCGGCCCTCGCGGCCAAGCGCGTGCGGATGGAGGCCTTCTACGACAACAACCGGACCTACGTGGGCGCCCCGGATTGCGCGGCCGACACCACCTCGAGCAAGTACTTCACCTTCTCGTGCTCCGCGTCCACCGCCAATACCTACACGCTGCAGGGCATCGGGTCCGGGCAGATGCTGGGGTTCACGTTCACGGTCGACCAGGCCAATGCCCGGGCCACTCCTGCCGCCCCCTCGGGCTGGGCGGCGTCCGCGGACTGCTGGATAACCAGGAAGGACGGATCGTGCTGAGAGACCGGGGCGGCCTGGCCGCCATCTCCCAGCGCGGCTTCTCCCTGACGGAGGTCGCGATCACCATCGTGATCATCGCGATCCTGGTCGCGACCGGGATACCCAGCTTCACCGAGTGGCTGCAGAACGCCCAGATCCGCACCGCCACGGAATCCATCATGTCGGGACTGCAGGCCGCCCGTACCGAGGCCGTCCGCCGCAACTCCAACGCCGTGTTCACGCTGACCAATCCCGCTGCGGTTGGAGGGACCGGGTGGACGGTCACCCTCGCCTCCACGGGCGAGGTGCTGCGGTCGGCCGCCGCAGGCGAGGGCTCCCGCACGGCCATCGTCACCCCGACGCCGAACGACGCCTTTTCGGTCACTTTCACGGGCCTCGGCCGCACGCCCGACCCGCCGAACGACATGAACGCCGACGGCTCGGCGTTGCTTACCCAGATCGACGCCGACTCGTCCGTGCTCCCGGCCGCCGAAAGCCGCAACCTGCGCATCCTCATCAGTGCGGGCGGGCAGATGCGCATGTGCGACCCCACCGTGGTCGACGCCACAGATCCCAGGGCCTGCTAGGGGATGCCATGAACAGACAACAGTCCGAATCCGGCTCCATCCTGCTCGAAAGCCTGATCGCCATCCTCATCTTCTCCCTGGGCATCATGGCGCTCGCTGGGATGCAGGGGATCTCGATGAAGAACACCACGATGTCGAAGACGCGCATCGACGCGAGCCTCGTGGCCGGCCAGCGCATCGCGTCGATGTGGGTCGACCAGGGAGTCAGCGGTTCCAACCTCGCGACCTTCGTCGAGAACGATACGGCGGTTCCCGGCCTCCCCAGCGGCCTGCGCACCACCGCGGTGGTCGGCGACCAGGTCACCGTCACGGTCACGTGGCAGATGCCCGGCGATCCCACGGTGAACTCCTACCGGACGATCGCGCGCATCACCTCCAACCCCCCATGAGAAGGCCCGCCATGAAAGGACACAACCGCGAACAGGGCTTCAGCCTCGTCGAACTGATGGTGGGCATGCTCATCGCCATCGTCTCGTCCATCGTCGTGTTCCAGATGTTCTCCGTTTCCGAGCGGCAGAAGCGCACCACCACCGGTGCCGCCGACGCCCAGAGCAACGGGGCGACCGCCTTCTACATGATCGACCGCGACGTGAAGATGGCCGGATGGGGCCTCGAGCAGGGGCTCGTGGGCGGGTGCAACACCCTGTTCACCTACCTGGACAACGGCGTGACGACCGGGCCGGTGAACGACCTGTTCGCGTCCGTGACCATCGCGGACGGCGGGGCCGGCCAGGACTCGGTCAACATCCAGTACTACGACAACCCGTCGAACGCGAACTTCAAGCTCGCCCTGACGTCCCTGCGCAGCACGATGCCGCAGTCCTCGTCGGAGCTGAACGTGAACAGCACCTACGCCTGCGATATCGGCGACCTGGCGATCGTCTCCCAGGGAGGCAACTGCACCCTCATGGAGATCACCCAGGTGCAGCCTTCGGCGCTCAAGCTGCAGCACAACCCCGGCGGCACGCCCACCTACAACCCGGGAGTCCCGTACCAGAACGCCAACGCCTGGCCCGCCTATTCCACCGGCGCCTCCATGCAGTGCTTCTCGAAGCTCTACAAGCGCACCTACGACATACAGGGCACGACCCTGCGGCTCACCCAGCCCGACGCCGCCTGGGCGATGCAGACCTACGAGGTCGTCCCCCACATCATCGGCATGCAGGTCCAGTACGGCATCGCCGACGCGGGCAGCCAGCAGGTCAACGCGTGGGTGGATGCCACCGGTGCCTGGGCATCGCCCCTCGCGATCGCAAGCATCCGCCGCATCAAGGCCGTGCGCCTCTCGCTCGTGGCGCGCAGCGCCGAGTTCGAGAAGCCCGACACGACCGGCGTCTGCGCCACCACGACGCCCGCCATGGTCGCCGGCTGGTCGAGCTGGGCGACGTTCGACACGGCGGGTTTCCCGGCCGACTGGCAGTGCTACCGCTACAAGGTGTTCGAGTCCATCGTGCCGCTGCGCAACATCATCTGGGCCAACCTGTAAGGACCGCGCCATGCGCCCCAACCCTCTCTCCCGCCCCCGTCCGGCGCGATCCGCCCAGTCGGGCATGGTCCTCATCGTGACCCTGATCGTCCTGGCCGCGATGACGCTTGCCGGCGTCGCCCTCGTCCGCTCCGTCGACACGGCGGTCATGATCGCGGGCAACCTCGCCTTCCGCCAGGGCGCCACCATCGCCGGCGACGCCGGCGTGGAAGCCGCGCGCACGTGGCTCAGCACGAACGGATCCGCTTCCGGCAGCGACAACCCGGGCAACGGCTATTACGCGACGAGCCAGGACACGCTCGACCTCACGGGCAACCGCACGACGGCCACCTCCGACAACCTGGAGTGGGACGGCAGCGGGTCGACCAAGCCCCGCTGCCTGGCCGCGGACGCGGCCGGCAACACGGTCTGCTTCGTCGTGCATCGCCTGTGCCAGAACGTCGGCCCGCTGGACTCGAGCACCTGCGCCACGCGGGAAACCCCCATGGCCGGCAGCAGCCTGGGCCTCTCGCGCCCCATGGAAACCTACCAGGAGCGATCGTGGGCGAGCGCGGCCACCATCGGCTACTTCCGCGTCACCGTCCGCGTCGCGGGCCCCCGGAACAACGTCAGCTACGTCCAGGCCTTCCTCCTCAACTGAACGTCGCCCATCCACGGAGCAAACGTCATGAAATCGCCCATCCGCGTCAGGAAACAGACGACGACCGCAGCGGCCGCAGGGCTGCTGCTCGGGGCGGCGCTGCTCGCCTCCTCGCCTTCAGCGCCGCTTGCCGCGACGGCGGACCTCGCGGACGTGCCGCTCGCCAACGCGACCACCGCGGAGATCCTCCCCAACATCGGGTTCATCTACGACGATTCCGGGTCGATGGACGACGAGAACATGCCCGATAACGACGGGACCAACAAGGACAAGTACTGCTGGAAGTGGCACGGGTACAACACCCTCGCCTACAACCCGGCGGTGACCTACCTGGCGCCGAAGAAGGCCGACGGCTCGCGCTTCGCCGACGCGTTGTTCAAGAACGCGCTGAGCGACGGCTACTTCGCCGTCGGGCTGAAGATGTACGACGGCACGACCACCAACACCGCGACCGACCTGTCGGCGCTGTCTTCCGCAGGCTCGCTGCAGTCCGACGCGGTCCTCCCGAACTTCTCGAGGTCGCACCGCGTCACCTCCGTGAGGGTCACGCTCCTCGACGGCAGCACCATGGAGCTCCTCAACAGCACGCCGGTGCCCGCGGCCGGCACCACCAACCGCGACACGATCGGCAACGCCGTCGCGGCCTCGATCAACGCCAAGATCGCGACGGGCTTCACGGCCACCTACGACGCAGGCAGCGACACCCTCACCATCCGGCCGCCGGCCAGCCAGGCGGGGCTCACCACGACGCCGGTCATCACGACCCAGAAGACCCAGTCCGGCGGCTCCCTGCAGGGCATCACGGCGAGCGCGTTCGCGACGATCTTCACGAACTTCTACTACTCCACGCACAAGACGAACGCCGCGAACACGACGTGCGAGGTGAACGCCAACTACTCGGTCGTCGGCAACGCCGCCGACATCGTGGCGCCCGGCGTCACCAAGGGCAGCGCCGCGGCGCAGACCAACTACGCGAACTGGTATTCGTACTACCGCAAGCGCGCGTTCATGGCCAAGGCGGCCGCCGGCGAGGCCTTCGCCTCCCTGGCCCAGGACAAGTTCCGCATCGGCCTGTTCTTCATCGCCAGCAAGGAGGGCGAGTCCGACCAGGCGAAGACGAACAACGACCTCCAGATCGACAAGTTCACCGGCACGACCGGCGGGACCCACCGGGCCGACTGGTTCGACCGCCTCTACAACTCGCGCCAGGCGCTCTACACGCCGCTTCGCGGCGCGCTCTCGCGAATGGGGCGAATGTACGCCGGCAAGGTCGCCGGCTGGGACCCCGTCCAGTACTCGTGCCAGCGCAACTTCGCCATCCTTACCACGGACGGCTTCTGGAACACGCAGGCCGAAAGCGCCACTTACGGGCCGCTCAGGGAGGACAACGCCACCTTCGTCGGCGACCAGGACGGCGCGGCTTCCCGCCCCTCCCTCGACAGCTCGAAGGCCGCGAACACGCTCGCGGACGTGGCGTACTACTACTACCACAATGACCTGCGGCCCGGCGCCTGCACCGTCTGCCTGGACAACGTCCCGCCGGCCGGCACCAACACCAGCGTCGACGACATGGCGACCCACCAGCACATGACCACGTTCACCATCGGCCTCGGGGTCAACGGCACGCTCGCCTACCAGGACGGGTACAAGACCAGCACCTCGGGCGACTACTTCGACATCCGGCAGGGCACCAAGGACTGGCCGAACCCCACGACCGACACGGCCAAGATCGACGACCTGTGGCACGCCGCCGTCAACGGCCGCGGGACGTACTTCAGCGCGAAGAACAGCCAGTCGTTCGTCCAGGGCATCACCTCGGCGCTCGGGAGCATCGAGAGCACGACGGGTTCCGGCGCGGCCGCCGCGACCAGCAACCTGCAGCCGACCAGCGGCGACAACTTCATCTACATCGCCAACTACCGGACGGTGACCTGGGACGGCGAGCTGTCGGCCTACAGCGTCGACCTCGCCTCGGGGGCCATCTCCACCACCCCCCTCTGGCTTGCCGCGCCCCTGCTCGATGCCAAGGTCGGCGTGACCGGCGACAACGACACTCGCCAGATCTACACGTCCTCCCCGTCCCTCGGCCTGAAGGACTTCAACTGGGCTTCCCTCTCGGCGACCGAGAAGGCGCTCTTCGACCCGGCCAAGCTCACCCAGTACATCGACTGGACCGCGCCCGAGAAGCTCGCGGGCACCGGGGAGTCCCTCGTGAACTACCTGCGCGGCCACAACCGGCTCGAGAACCAGGACCGCCCCGTCGGCTACGGCGTCTACAGCCGCCTCTACCGGGACCGCGAGAAGATCCTCGGCGACATCGTCCACTCCCAGCCGGTGTTCGTGAAGACCTCCTTCTACACGTTCGGCGACTCGGGCTACTCCGCGTTCAAGGACAGCACGAAGACACGGCCCGGCACCGTCTACGTCGCCTCCAACGAAGGCATGCTGCACGCGTTCGACGAGACCGGCCAGGAACGCTGGGCGTACGTGCCGCCGATCGTGATGAAGGACATGTACCGCCTCGCCGACCGGAACTACGCGACCAACCACCGGTTCTTCCTCGACGGACCCGTCGCCGTGAGCGACGTGAACACCGGCGGCGGCTGGAAGACCATCCTGGTCGGCTCGCTCGGCAAGGGCGGCCGCGGCTACTACGCGCTCGACATCACGGACCCGTTGAAGCCGAAGTACCTGTGGACCTACACGGCCGACGACGAGTCCAACGTGGGCTACTCCTACGGCACGCCCATGATCACCAAGCACAACGGCAACTGGGTGGTTCTCGTGTCCTCGGGCTACAACAACGTGCCCGAAGGCGCCACGTACCCCGGAGCGGATGGCAAGGGCTACCTCTGGGCCCTCGACGCGGGGACGGGCAAGGTGACGTACAAGTGGGAAACCAACGAAGGCTCGGTCGGCAACCCCTCGGGCCTCGCGCGCATCAACCTCTACGTCCCGACCTTCGAGACCGACAACACCGTGCTCGCGGCCTACGGCGGCGACCTGCTCGGCAACATGTACCGCTTCGATCCCGACGGCACGGTGCACAAGGTCATCACGACGGGCCCGACGCAGCCGATCACCTCGGCCCCCGAGATCGGCGAGGTCGACGGCAAGACCATCCTGTACTTCGGCACGGGCCGCTACCTGGGCGAGGAAGACCTGAAGTCCACCGACACCCAGGCCATCTATGCGGTGTGGGACGACGGGAAGAACACCGCCACCGTCACCAAGCCGCAGCTGGTCGAGCAGACCATCTCCGGGACCTCGATCACCGCGAACCCCGTGGACTGGGGCACGAAGTACGGCTGGTTCGTTGACCTGGCGAAGTCCGGGGAGCGCGTGAGCGTCGCCGCGCAGCTCTTCTTCGGGACACTGATCGTCACCAGCACCATCCCGTCGGCGACCGAGTGCCAGCCCGGCGGCTCCGGCCGGCTCTACTTCCTCAACTTCAAGACCGGCGGGCCGGTCGCGGGCACGACGCCGATCTACGACTACGTGGCGCCGATCGTCGGCATCACGGTGGCGAAGCTGCCCGGCGGCACGCCCAAGGTCTACGCGATCACGGCAACGGGCGGGTTCCCGAAGGGCGAGCCGCCGACGCTGCCCATCGACACGTCCGGCCTCGGCGGCAGTCTTTCCGGCCAGCGCATCATGTGGCGGGAACTGGTCAACTGATCATCAGTCGCCCGGGCGGCCGGCGCGAAACCGGCCGCCCGGAGAGTTGAGTGCAAGGTCCGTTCCTCAAAGCCTTCGCGTTTTCGCTGCTCGCCCACATCCTGGTCCTGGGCATTCCCGCCGGCCGGATGAGCACCGGGCCGGGCAGGACCGAGGCTACCGGCCGCCCGGGCCCGTGGAGCGTTGCGCCGCTCACGGTCGACCTGGGTCCCCGCGCGCTTCAATTGCCATCGGTATCCGCGCCCGCCGTCTCCACGACGCCGGCCCCCGCCTCGACGGCCTCGGTCGTGGAAACGCACGGGACGGGCAAGGGCAACCGGGGCGACGAGGCGCGGATCGCCGACGAGTTCGCCGCCCTGCCGGCTGCCACCCTCGGGGCGCCCCTGTCGGTCCACTATTACCCGCCCGCCGAGCTGACGCGCCGCGCGCGCATCCTGCGCGACGTCGACCCCTACCTGGGCAACCTGAAGAACGCGCCGGGAAGCGGCAAGGCTGTCATCGTGCTGTGGATCAACGAGCACGGCCTGGTGGACCGCGTGAAGGCCGAGGATTCCACGCTTCCGGAGCCGTTCGAGGCGGAGATCGTCGCGCAGTTCAGGCACTCGCGGTTCGCGCCGGCCGAGCGCGACGGGCTGCCGGCGAAGAGCCTCATGAAGGTCGAGGTCGAGGTCTCGCCGCGAACGCGCCTCAGCGGCCAGACGGGCGACAACCGCGCGTACCAGCCGTTGCCGCAGGAATGAACGGGCCCTACTTCAGGAACAGCCTGTAGGCGGGGTTGCGGCTCTCGTCCGCGTAATCGTAGCCCAGTTCCTTCAGGAAGCGCCGGAACGCCGCGCGGTCCTTGTCCGGCACCTGCAGGCCCACCAGCACCCGCCCGACGTCGGCGCCGTGGTTGCGGTAGTGGAAGAGGGAGATGTTCCACCCCGAGCCCATGCGCTTGAGGAAGTTCATGAGCGCGCCGGGACGCTCCGGGAACTCGAAGCGGTAGACCATCTCGCCGGCCCGGTCCGGGGCGTGCCCGCCCACCAGGTGGCGCACGTGCAGCTTCGCCATCTCGTTGTCCGACAGGTCCACGGCCCCGAGGCCCGCCCGCTGGAGCTGCGCGATGAGCCTTTCCGTCTCCTCGCGGCCGGATACCGTCACGCCGATGAAGACGTGCGCCTGCGCCGGGTCGGCGGTGCGGTAGTTGAACTCGGTGACGTTGCGCCGGCCCAGCAGTTCGCACAGGGCCCGGAAGCTGCCCGGCTTCTCCGGGATGGTCACGGCCAGCACGGCTTCGCGGTGCTCGCCCAGCTCGGCGCGCTCGGCGACGAAGCGCAGCCGGTCGAAGTTCATGTTGGCGCCGCAGGCGATCGCCACCACCGTCCTGCCCTTGAGCCGGCGCCGCGCTAGCCAGCGCTTCGCGCCGGCCAGCGCCAGCGCGCCCGAGGGCTCCACCACGGTCCGGGTGTCCTCGTAGATGTCCTTGATCGCCGCGCAGATCTCGTCGGTGTCCACGAGCACCATTTCGTCGACGAGCTCCCGGCAGATCCTGAAGGTCTCCCGCCCCACCTGCCGGACGGCCACGCCGTCGGCGAAGATGTTGACGTGCGGCAGCGTCACGCGCCGGCCCGCCTTGAGGGAGGCCGTCATGGCGTTCGAGTCAGACGGCTCCACCCCGACGATCCGGGTCGACGGCGAAATCCGCTTCACGTAGGAGGCAATGCCGGCGATGAGCCCGCCGCCGCCCACCGGCACGAAGATGGCGTCGATGGGCCGCTGGTGCTGGCGCAGGATCTCCATGCCGATGGTGCCCTGGCCGGCGATCACGAGCGGATCGTCGTAGGGGTGCACGAACGTGAGGCCCCGCTTCTTCGCGAGCACCAGCGCGTGCTGCGCCGCCTCGTGGTAGGAATCGCCGTGCAGGACCACCCTGGCGCCGCGGGCGGCCACCGCCGAGACCTTGATGCGCGGCGTGGTGACCGGCATTACGATGGTGGCCGTCGTCCCAAGCTTCTGGGCGCCGAGGGCCACGCCCTGCGCGTGGTTGCCGGCGCTGGCGCAGATCACCCCGCGGGCGAGTTGCGCGGGCTTCAGGTGCGCCATCTTGTTGTAGGCGCCGCGCAGCTTGAACGAGAAGACCGGCTGCTTGTCCTCCCGCTTCAGGAGCACGTGGTTGCCCGTTCGCCGCGAGATCGCGGGGGCGAGCTCGAGGGGGCTTTCGATGGCCACGTCATAGACGCGGGCGGCGAGGATCCTGCGGAGGTAGTCGTTCTTCATGATTCTTCCAGACCCCAAGAATACCAATATATGATTGCCTCCATGGACCAGGACGCACTCAAGAAGCTCTGCGCGGAGGCCGCCCTCGCCTTCGTCGAGGACGACATGATGGTGGGCGTGGGCACGGGCTCGACGGTGAACCACTTCATCGCCGCGCTGGCGTCGCGCCGCTCGCGCATCGCCGGCACGGTTTCCAGCTCGGAGGCGAGCGCTGTCCTGCTGCGCCAGGCGGGAATCCAGGTCATGGACCTGAACGCCACCGACGGCTGCGACGTCTATGTCGACGGCGCCGACGAGGTGACCGAGCACCTCGCCATGACCAAGGGGGGCGGCGGAGCGCTCACCCGCGAGAAGATCGTGGCCCAGGCGAGCCGCAGGTTCGTGTGCATCGCCGATGCCTCCAAGCTCGTCCCGGTGCTCGGCGGGTTCCCGCTGCCGGTGGAAGTGATCCCGATGGCGAGGAGCTTCGTCGCCCGCGAGATCGTGAAGCTCGGCGGCCGCCCGGTGCTCCGCGAAGGCGTGGCAACCGACAACGGCAACGTGATCCTCGACGTGCACGGGCTGGCGATCCTCGACCCCGCGGCCCTGGAATCGGACCTGAACCAGCTGCCCGGCGTCGTGACCAACGGCCTCTTCGCCCGGCGCCCGGCCGACGTGCTGCTCCTCGGGACCCCGCAGGGGGTCCGCAGGATCGACCGCCCTCGCTAGCGCCGTCATGCCTGCGTCACAATGAGACCCTAGCATCAGCCATCCGGCGCGCGCCCGCCCCCCGCGGGACCGCGCACCGCAAGAGGATCAACGCAATGCCCGTGAACACCCAGGATCACATCTCGAAGCGTTACGACGCGGAGCTCGAGACCGTCCGTTCGCTCGTCCTGCAGATGGGCGGCCTCGTGGAGACCCAGATCACGGCCGCCATCGAGGCGCTCACGTCCGGCAACCTCCAGCTCGCCGAGCAGACGATCGCCAACGACCACCGGGTGAACGCGCTCGAGGTGCAGATCGACGAGGACTGCGCGCACATCATCGCGCGCCGCCAGCCGGCCGCGCAGGACCTGCGCATGATCATGACGGTCATCAAGATGATCACCGACCTCGAGCGCATCGGCGACGAGGCGGAGAAGATCGCCCGCATGACCAAGCTCATCTACTCGGCCGAGCGGCTTCTCCTGCCACGCTTCGGCGAGATCAAGGTCGCGGCCGGGATCGCGCTGGAGATGCTCAAGAAGGCGCTCGACGCCTTTGCGCGCGTGGACATCAGCGAGGCCGCCGCCGTCGTCCGCCAGGACCGCCTGCTCGACGAGCAGTTCCGCGGCATCATGCGCCAGCTCATCACCTTCATGATGGAGGACCCGCGCACCATCTCCACCTCCATCGAGATCCTCTTCGTGGCCAAGGCCCTGGAGCGCATCGGCGACCACTCCAAGAACATGTCCGAGTACGTGGTCTACCTGGTGAAGGGCAAGGACGTGCGGCACGTCACCGTGGAGGAGTTCGAGCGGGAGACCTCCTCCGAGTGACGGAACGGCTCCGCGCAGGAACCGAAAAGCCGCCCTGGGGCGGCTTTTTCATGGAGTGACGCGACCCAAAGGCTGGGACACGGATGAACACGGATGAACACGGATAATTCCTGACGTCTGGACGCGCAGTGCCTCCAACCGCGGCGTTGCTTCTGCATGCACGTCGTTGCGAACTCTCAGGCCCTATCCGTGTTCATCCGTGTTCATCCGTGTCCCAGCCTTTGGGCAGCGTCACTCCCTACCGCTCAAGACTTCGGCACGTACCCCTGCACGGCATCCGCGCCGTCGCCGAAGAAGTGCCTCGTCATCTGCTCCTCGAGGTACTTGCGCGCCTTCGGGTCGGCGAGGTTGAGGCGGTTCTCGTTCACGAGCATCTTCTGCTGCTCGAGCCAGGCCTTCCAGGCCTCCTTCGAGACGGCCTCCCAGAGCTTCTTGCCGAGCTCGCCGGGGTAGGGCGGGAAATCGAGGCCCTCGGCCTCGCGCTTGAGCTTGATGCAGTTGACCATTCGAGCCATTGCTAGAGTCCCTTCATGAAGATCTTGGATCGGCGTTCGTAATTGTAGAGCGACTGCTTGCGACCGGGCAGGCGCGAGATGTCGGCCTCCGCGAAGCCGCGTTCGATGAACCAGTGCGTCGTGCGCGTCGAGAGCACGAAGAGGGACGCGAGCCCCGCCTTCCGCGCGCGCGCCTCCGCGAAGGCGAGGAGCCGCTCGCCGCGGCCGCCGTCGCGGTAGAAGGGGTTGACCGCGAGGCAGGCGAGCTCCGCGGTCGCCTCCTCGGGAAACGGGTAGAGCGCCGCGCAGCCCAGGATGTTGCCCTCGCTCTCGATCACGAAGAAGCGCCCGATCTCGCCCTCGAGCTTGTCGCGCTCGCGCCGCACCAGGATGCCCTGCTGCTCCAGGGGCTCGATGATCTGCACGATCCCGGCGATGTCCGCGGCGGTCGCATCGCGGATGACCTCCGGCGACTCGGGCACCACCATGGTGCCGATGCCGTGGTGGGTGAAGAGCTCGAGGAGGAGCGCCCCGTCGACGTGCCGGCTGATGAGGTGGGACCGCTTCACGCCGTTGGAGCAGGCCTTCAGGGCGCACGGCAGGTAGATCTGCACGTCCTCGGCGAGGCCGCCGTTGGCGGCGACGAGCTCCCCGGCCTGCTTCACGGTGAGCTCCGAGATGAGCCGCGCCTTCCCGTCGAGGGCGCCCGCCGTCTCGGTGAGGAAGATGAGCTTGTCGGCCTGAAGCGCGATCGCGGTGGAGGTCGCCACGTCCTCGAGGGTGCAGTTGAAGACGTCTCCCGTGGGCGAGAAGCCGATGGGCGAGATGAGCACCACCTCGTCGTCGTCCAGGCGCCGGCGGATGCCCTCGGCGTCGATCTTCCTCACCTCCCCCGTGTGGCCGAAGTCCACGCCGTCCACCACGCCCACGGGCTTCGCCGTGACGAAGTTCCCCGACGAGACGCGGATGTCGGCTCCCCACATGGGGCTGTTGGCGAGCTCCATCGAGAGCAGCGCCTCCATCTCCACGCGCACGATGCCGTTGGCCTCCTTCACGCACGCGAGGGCCTTCGCGTCGGTCACGCGGCGGTTGCCCACGTAGCGCGAGGCCACGCCGTGCTGGCGCATCTGCTCCTCGACCTGCGGGCGCGTGCCGTGCACCAGCACCACGCGCACCTCGAGACTCACCAGCACGTTGATGTCGTGCGTGAGCTGCTGGAACTCCCCATCGGCCAGCACCTCGCCGCCGAAGGCGATGACGAACGTCGCCCCGCCCCACTGGTGGATGTAGGGCGTGGCCGACCGGAACCACTTCACGAAGGCTTCGGTCTTGAGTTCTGGAGGCTTGGGCATCGGGGCGTCCTCGGGGTCGCGAGGCGGATTCTACCGGCGGAAGTCGCCCCAGAGGGCCTGCATCGCCGAAAGCACGGCGAGCGGCGCCGTCTCCGTGCGCAGCACCCGCGGGCCCAGCGACAACGACGCGAACCCGACCGTGGCGGCGATGTCGATCTCGCGCTCCGAAAGCCCGCCTTCCGGCCCCACGAGGAGCTCCACCGGCCCCGCCGGCGGCGGCTGGGCGGCGAGGCACGCCTCCGCGCCTGGCGCGAGCATCCAGCGCGCGGCCTCCGAGGGGGTCGCAGCCCAGTCGCGGAAGGCCTGCGTGGGCCGCAACGCGGGGACCTGGTTGCGCCCGCACTGCTCGCAGGCGGCGATCACCACCCGCTGCCAATGCGCCTCGCGACGTGCCGCGCGGTCGCCGGACAGGCGCACCACGCTCCGGTCGCAGACGACGGGCTGGATCCAGGCCACGCCCAGTTCGACGGATTTCTGCAGGATCCAGTCCATCTTGTCCGCCTCGGGCAGTCCCTGCACCACGCCCACGACGAGGGGCGACTCGCGCTCGGTCTCGCGGAGGGCGCCCGTCTTCACCTCCACGTGCCCCCGGTCGATGCGCAGGATCGCGGCCTCGAACTCCCCGCCGCGGCCGTCGAAGACCACGAGCGAGTCGCCGGCGTGCAGCCGCAGCGACCTGGCCACGTGGTTGGCGGCGTCTTCGGGAAGGGAGAACTTGGCGCCCGGGCCGAGCCGGAGATCGCAGAAGATGCGGGGGGAAGCCATGGAGAGGCGGGGGGAGGACGGCAGTCGTGCCGATGCTAACATACCGATCGCCATCGACCGGCGACCGCCCCCATGCCTTCCCCCGCCACGCCCGGCACGCCGGGCTCTCCGGTCGCGCCGGAGCCGCTCACCGTCGAGTTCGCCTCGCGGGCGGTGCGCGCCGTGCGCGAAGTCGCCGCCACCGAGATCCTGCCGCGCTTCCGCGCCGTCACCGCCCAGCGCAAGGACGACGGCAGCCTCGTGACCGAAGCCGACCTCGCGGCGCAGCATGCGCTCGCCATCGCGCTCGCACGCATCGAGCCCGTGGCGGTCCTGGGGGAGGAGATGGAGGACGCCGAGCAGCGGCGCATCTGGGATTCCGGCGGCCGCTTCTGGTGCATCGACCCGCTCGACGGCACCGCGAACTTCAGCGCCGGCGTACCCTATTTCGCCGTCTCCGCCGCCCTGATGCAGGGCGACCGCCCCGTGTTCGGCGCCGTGGTCGACCCCATCGCCGACGAGGCCTACTTTGCCGTGCGCGGCGCGGGCGCCTGGCGCGACGGGTTCCCGCTGCGGCCGCCTGCAGCGGAGATCGGCCTCGCGCAGGCCGTGGCCGAGGTCGACCTGCGCCGCACCCTTTCGCACGTCCGCCACGAGCTCAAGCACCGGCCGCCGTTCGCCCGGCGCGTCACCAGCGGCTCCTCCGCGCTCGCGTGGTGCCACCTCGCCGCGGGCCGGCGCGACCTCCTGCTCCACGCCGGGCAGAAGGTCTGGGACTACGCCGCGGGCGCCCTCATCGCGGAAGAGGCGGGGGCGCGCATAGCCACGCTCGTCGAGGACGACTTCTGGTCGGGTCCGGCATGGGATCGGCCGGCGATCGCGGCACGCACGCCGGCGCTGTTCGAGGAGTGGAAGAAGTGGGTGCGTGAGCGGCTGGGTCCCTGACGGGCACTGGGGACGGTTCCTGGATCGGAAGGGAACCCTTCCCTTCAATTTGATCCAGGAACCGTCCCCAAGAACCGTCCCCAATGCCCGTCACGCGACGAGCGAGCGCACGTAGTTGGGCAACGCGAAGACGGCGCGGTGGACCTCGCCGTTGTAGTACTGAAGGTCGCCGACGCCGCGCGCCGCGAGGCGCCGGTCGATCTCGGCGGGTTCGACCGTGCGCGGGTCCAGCGAGTCGGAGGCGCAGGCGAACCCCCAGATCGACCCGTAGAGCGGGATGTGCACGAAGTACGGCGCCACCACGCGGAAGACCGCGCGCAGGCTCGCGAGCGTCTGCCGGACCCGGTCGGGATGCGAGAAGGGCGAGCCCATGTGCAGGACCAGCGCGCCGCCTTCGGCCATGGCACCCCGCGCGAGGGCGAAGGTGGCGGGCGAGTAGAGCTCTAGGGATGGGCCCACGGGGTCGGTGAGGTCCATCGCAACGAGGTCGTAGCGCACGCCGGTCGTGCGCAGGTGCGCGATGCCGTCGCCTACGCTCACCTCGAGGCGCGGGTCCTCGAATGCTCCCCGGTGGACCCGGCCGAACTGCGCCTTCGCGATCTCGATCACGTCGGGGTCGAGCTCGACCATGTGCACGAGCTCGATCGTCGAGTGCTTGAGCAGTTCCTCGGAGGAGCCCCCGTCGCCGCCGCCGATCACCAGGGCCCTGCGGGGCGCGGCGTGGGCGACCGCGGCGGGGTGGACGAGGTTCTCGTGGTAGAAGAACTCGTCGCGCTCGCTGGTCATGTTGAAGCCGTCCAGCCTGAAGATGCGGCCGAGCTCCGGCGTGTCCCAGACCTCGAGAAGCTGGAAGGGCGTCCGGCGCCGCTCGACGAGCGTGCCCTCGAACCAGACGCCGCTCCCGTCGTTGAGGCGCTCGAAGATTCTTTCGGACATGCTGGGGTGCTCCCCGTCGTGGAGGCGCCCGCCGCGGGGCGGGCGCCAGGCGAGAGCCGCCGGGACTATTTCACGGCCGCGAGACGCGTCTTCCGGACAGGCAGGTCGCGACCGCGCCAGACGCGCTCGACGAGGATGTCGCCGGGCTGCAGGGCCGCGGCGAGCGTCGCGTAGAGCTTCTCCGCCTTGTCGCTGTTGTCGCAGGTGACGTTGCAGACGTACACGTCGAGCGTGGCGCCGTCGCGCTCGGGCCAGGTGTGGATCGCGAGGTGCGATTCCGCGAAGACGACCGCGCCGGTGGCGCCGCCGACCTGGGTCGCGTCAAGCCCTTCGAACTGGTAGAAGTGGTCCCCGAGGACCGTGAGCCCGACTTCCTTGCAGGCCGCCACGCATGACTCGCGAAGCATGGCGGACGAGGCCAGCATTTCGCGGTTCCGGCAGCCGTACAGGTCGGCGATTATGTGCAGTCCCTTCACTCCGTTACCTCCCTCTGGTGGCGGATCCTCGCGAGGGGGAATGCACCTTGGTCGCTCGGCCTCGGGCGCCCGCCCCGATCGCCAGTGGCGACGCGGGCGGCGCCCGAATCAATCGGGCGGCGGGTGGAATCCTCTCTGCAGCGGTATAGACAAGCAGTTTTTTGTGACGAAAGCGGAACCGTACATTATAGGGGATTCTGCGCCGGAGTCCCATTTTTTTTCAAGGATTTCCGGGGCTTGGCGCTGCCCCTGTCCAGGTGCACGCCGGTGGTCTCCTCGATGAGCGCCGCACCGTCGGCCGCGAGGAAGGACCGGAAGGCCTCGGCGAGCGGCGACAGGCGCTTGCCCAGCCGGCTGACCACGTGCCACTCGCGGGTGACCGGCGTGCCGCGCACGTCCAGGCGGACGAGCTTGCCGGCGGCCAGCTCGAGCCCGACGGTGTGCAGCGACAGGAAGGTGAGGCCCATCCCCGCCATCACCGCCTGCTTGATCGTCTCGTTGCTCGCGAGCTCCATGCTGCTCGCGAGCTTCACGCGGTGCTCCGCGAAGACGCGCTCCATCGACATGCGCGTGCCCGAGCCCGGTTCGCGGATGAGGAAGTTCTCGCCCGCCAGGCGCGAGAGCTCCAGGCCGCGCCGGCGCGCGAGCGGGTGGTCGGGCGCGGCGATGATGCCGTGCGGGTGCCGGGCGAAGGCGATGGCGTCGACGTCCAGCCCGCGCGGCGGGCGCCCCATGATCGCGAGGTCCACCTGGTTCGCCTGCAGCTCGCCGATCACCTGCTCCCGGTTGGTGACGGAGAGCTTCACCGTGACGCCGGGATGGCGGCGCGAGAATTCCGCGAGCAGCCGCGGCGCGAAGTACTTGGCGGTGCTCACCACCGCCAGGTGCAGCCGGCCGCCGGTCACGCCGCGGATGGCGGCCAGCGTGTCCTCGCAGTCCTTCAGGCCGCTGTGCACCTCGAGGGCGAAGCGCGCGACCTCCGCACCGGCCTCCGTGAGGTGGATCTTCTTGCCCACCTGCTCGAAGAGCGGCAGGCCCGCCTGGGCCTCCAGTCCCTTCACCTGCATCGAGACGGCGGGCTGCGTGAGGTGCAGCTCCTCGGCGGCGCGCGAGAACGAGAGGTGGCGCGCCACGGCCTCGAAGACCTTGAGCTGGCGCAGCGTGATGTGGCGAAGCGGCACGGTGGTTCCCCTGCAGCTTATGGAAACGATAACGTTTTTTGAGTTTACCTTATGAGAGATCCCCCCTAGATTCGAGGCCCGTCCCCCGCCGCCCGGAGCCCCCGATGAACGCCGCCGACCCCCTCGCCGCCCACCGCCTCGACCAAGCGCCGTGGTACCGGCCCGTGGCCGACGAGGTCGCGCTCTTCGAGGCGGCGTGGCAGGCGCGCATGCCGATGATGCTCAAGGGCCCCACCGGCTGCGGCAAGACCCGCTTCGTCGAGTACATGGCCTGGAAGCTCGGCAAGCCGCTCGTGACGGTGGCCTGCAACGAGGACATGACCGCCGGCGACCTGGTCGGGCGCTACCTCCTCGATGCGGGCGGCACGCGCTGGCAGGACGGCCCGCTCGCGCTCGCCGCGCGCCACGGGGCCATCTGCTACCTGGACGAGGTGGTCGAGGCGCGCCAGGACACGATCGTGGTGATCCACCCCCTCACCGACACCCGGCGCGCGCTTCCCCTGGAGAAGAAGGGGGAGCTGCTGCACGCCCACCCCGACTTCCTGCTGGTGATCTCCTACAACCCGGGCTACCAGAGCCTGATGAAGGACCTGAAGCCCTCGACCAAGCAGCGCTTCGGCGCGCTCGACTTCGGCTATCCCGCCCACGAGGTCGAGGCCGAGATAGTGGCCCACGAGGCGGGCGTGGACGCCGCGACGGCCTCCAGGCTGGTGGGCGTCGCCGAGCGGGCGAGGAACCTCAAGGGGCACGGGCTCGACGAGGGCATCTCCACGCGCATGCTCGTGCACGCGGGCTCGCTCATGGCGCGCGGCGTCGAGGCCGTGGCCGCCTGCCGCGTGGCGCTGGTGCGGCCCATCACCGACGACCCCGACATGCGCGACGCGCTCGACGCCGCGGTCACCACCTATTTCTGACCCCGCCCGGGAAGGCCTGCCGTGGGCGCGAACCTCGACGACTACCGCGAACTGCTCGACGACCTGGGCCCGCACGCCGCCGAGGTGCTGCGCGCCTCCTGGCAGGAGGCCTCGCGCGCCCTCTCGCCGCGGGGGCTCGAGGATTACCTGAGGGGGGCACGCGCGCTCCACGCCCTGGGGCGCGGC
>JAABQW010000308.1 GCA_011391275.1 Betaproteobacteria bacterium | reverse complement strand
AGCGTCTCCCTTCACCCAAGGGAGTGGGGAGCAGCGTCTCCCTTCACCCAAGGGAGTGGGGAGCAGCGTCTCCCTTCACCCAAGGGAGTGGGGAGCAGCGTCTCCCTTCTCCCCTGGGAGAAGGGCCGGGGATGAGGGTGCCACTCAGGCGGCGTGGTAGACCGAGTACGCCACGCCCGCCGCGTCCCAGCGGCGGATCGACGCGAATCCCGCGTCCGCGAGCACCGCCTCGAACTCCGCGGGGGCGTACTTGTACGAGTTCTCCGTGTGGATGCGCTCGCCCTTGCGGAACACGCGCTCCTGGCCGTCGAGCAGCACGGACTGGTCGCGCACGCTTTCCAGGTGCATCTCGATGCGCCCCTCGGCCTCGTTGTAGAAGCCCGCGTGGGCGAAACCGCCCACGTCGAACGCCAGCCCGAACTTCGCGTTCAGGTGGCGAAGGGCGTTGCGGTTGAAGGCCGCCGTCACGCCCAGCGAATCGTCGTAGGCCGCGTCCAGGATTGCCTTGTCCTTCTTGCCGTCCACGCCGATGAGGAGCGAGCTCCCCGGCCTCGCCACGCAGTAGCGGCGCACGCGCGACAGGAAGTTGCGCGCCTGCGCCGGCGTGAAGTTGCCGATGCTCGAGCCCGGATAGAAGAAGAGCGCGGGCGTCCCGGTGAGCACGTCGTCGAGATCCAGCGCGTGCGAGAAGTCGGTTGCGACGCCGACGAGCTCCAGGCCCGGGAAGTCGGGCGCGAGGCGCTCGAGCGCCCCGCTGATCTCCGCCACGGCGATGTCCACCGCGACATAGCGCGCCGGGGCGAGGAACGGCAGCCAACCCTTGGCCTTGCAGCAGTCCCCGGCGCCCAGGTCGACGAACTGCCGCCCCTGCCCGATAGCCTCCGCCATCTCGAGCCGCTTCTCCTGGAAGAGAGCCACCTCGGTGCGTGTCGGGTAGTACTCGGGCAGGCGGCAGATGGCGCCGTAGAGGGCGCAGCCCATCTCGTCGTAAAAGTACTTCGGCGCGATCGACGCAGGCCGGCGCAGGAGCCCCGCCATGAGGTCGCGCCGCTCGGCCTCGGGGTCGAAGGCAAGGCGGTCGATGAGGAGCGGCCCGTCCACGCCGGTCACCTCGACGCCGTGGACTGCCGTTCGCGGGGCAGCAGCGGCACGATGGCCGCCTCGAGGGCCGGCCCCGTGTCGAGCTCGCCCTCCGCGTAGAGGCGCACGCGCCCCGCCGCGTCCACGACGAACGTCGTCGGCAGCGCGCGGACTTTCCAGGCCCGGGCCACGGACTTCTCGCGGTCCAGCGGCATGGGAAGGTCCAGGCCGGCGCGCTCCGCATAGGCGGTCACGCGCGCGGGCATCTCCCCCTGGTTCACGGCGAGCACCTCGAAGCCGCGGGACCCGAGCCGGTCGCGCAGCCGCGCGAGCGCCGGCATTTCCTCGATGCAGGGCGGGCACCAGGTAGCCCAGAAGTTCACGAGCACGACCTTGCCGCGCAACCCGGCGAGGTCGATAACCTTTCCCGCCGGCGTCTTCAGCACGAGGGGCGGCGCGGCCTCCCCGTGCGCGGGGACCAGTTCCTGCGAGGCGATGGCCGGCATGGCGGCGGCGACCAGGAAGGCCGCCGCAAGGGAGGATGCGATTGCGAGCATGGAATCGGGGCCGCCGCGGGGCGGCCCCTCCGTCGTCAGATTTCCCGCGAAGTGATCTGGTACTTGAAGTTGTCCGGATCGAGGCTGTCGAGGCGGCCGTCCGCCGTCTCGCACTGCGGGTACATGAAGAAAGGCACCGCCCCCCTCGCCGCACCCGGCAGCGCCACGTCGTGGGCGAAGTTGTAGGCGACCCAGTTCATTTCCCACGAGCCGAAGAGCCGCTCCCGCGCCCTGGTGACCATCTCGTGGCCGCGCGGCAGGTTGCCCGGGGGTTCCTCGAGGACCACCTTGTGCACGTCCGCGGGGTCCACGGGCACCCATCCATGGTCGGAGAGGAACACCTCGGCACGGCAATGCTGGGCCCTGGTGATGTTCTCCGTGCCGGCGCCCAGGCTCTTGTAGCCGTGCGCGGACCTGGCCACCCGGATCCCGTAGACGTCGCGCGCCGGCAGCCCCGCCGCCCGCGCGAGGCCCACGTAGAGCGCGTTCAGGTCCGCGCACTTGCCGCTGAGGTTCCTCGTCTCCAGCATGTACTTGATGTCGCCCGTGCCGCAGCCGCGCGTCTTGGGATCGCGGAAGGTGTTGTCGCAGATCCAGTCGTAGATGGCGCGGGCCTTCTCGAGGTCGCCCTTCGCGCCGCGGGTGATGTCCATCGCCGTCGCCTTCACGATGCCGTCCGTGGGCAGCAGCTCGGTCGCCTTGAGGTAGCGCGAGAGCTCCGCGCGGTCGACCTCGACCTTGCCCGGCTTGCGCAGGTCCACCGCCACGTCGCGCGTCGCGAACCGGCTCACCAGCGTGAAGACGGGCTTGCGTCCCGCTTCCCACTCCGCCCACACGACACCGAGGCCCCAGGCCGGGTCGGCGGCGGTCTTGCCATCGGCCCCCTCGGCATTGAAGGAGCTGCCCAGCGACTTCTGGTACGGCGTGTCGACGGTGAGCGGCGCGGGAAGCCACACGCGTGTCCTGCCCGCCGGCTGCAGCACCTCGACGCGCGTGGTGACCTCGAAGGTCCGCCAGCGATCGGCCGGGGATTGCGCGAAGGCGCGGGTGACTGCGGAGGGAAGGACCAGTCCGGAAGCGGAGAGGCCGGCAAGGCGGAGGAAGTCGCGACGATGCATGGGGGGATCCTTTCTCAAGCGTGATGTCGAGGCGCGCAGGCCCGCCGGGGACCGCACCCGCCGCAGTCGATCGGGGCGGACATGAGGCTTCTCTTGGTGCGAGAACGGCTCGGGACGATCATGAAAGCTCCTGGGGAACGGCGTCGGGGACGCCGGCTCGGATAAAATAACCCGTTTTGCACCTCATGGCGCGGGCTTATGTCCCCTCGCCGAGTATGGGAATTCCATGACCACCCGCTCCGAAAACGACTCTCCCGCCCTCTCGCTTTCCTTCGGATTCCGCTTCGAGGACCTCTACGACGCCGGCGGCCTCGCCCGCCTCGACGCGCGCTTCCTCTCGACGCTGGAGGCCGCGGACCCGGGCGTGTCGGCCCGCCTGCTGGCCGCGCGCGCCTCCCCCGAATCGCTCGCGACGAAGGAGGAAGCCGAGCTGCTGCTCGCGGTGTCCCCGATCCTCGACGACTTCATCGCGGAGCTCTTCGGCATCGTCCCGGAAGTCGACCGCCTGGTGGCCGCCCACACGGAGACCGAGCCGATCTTCCGCGTGAAGCGCAAGTTCGTGCAGCGCCGCGCGATGCTCAAGATCAAGGCCGACGAGGCCGCCGCCTTCGACGGCCCCAGGCTCGAGGCCGAACTCGCCGCGAAACTGGGCGGCCGGTTCGAGGAGCTCGCCTTCTCGCGCGCCGTGCTCGAGTGGCAGGCCGACGAGGCCGCGAACGCCGAAGCGCTGTCGCTCGCGGAGCGCTTCTGCGCATGGGCGGCCCACACCGCGGAAGGCCGCCGCCGCCACCGGGCGGGCGTCCTCTTCAAGCCGCCGCAGAAGGTCGAGCCGCTCGCCCTCGTGCCGGTTTCCACGGACACCTCCGCCGGCTACGCCGTGCACACGCTGCACCACATTCGCCGGCGCGAGGGCTTCGCGCTCACCGACGCGGGCACGAGCCTCGTGGGCGGACTCGGCGAGGCCCACTACTGCATCATCTGCCACGAACAAGGCAAGGACTCCTGCTCCAAGGGGCTCAAGGAGAAGCCGGACGAGACCGGGAAGGCCGCGTTCAAGAAGAGCCCCTTCGGCGTGCCGCTGCCCGGCTGTCCGCTCGAGGAGCGCATCTCGGAGTTCCACAAGCTCAAGACCGAGGGCGTGGCCATCGGCGCGCTCGCCATGATCACGGTCGACAATGCCATCGTCTGCTCGACCGGGCACCGCATCTGCAACGACTGCATGAAGTCGTGCATCTTCCAGCGCCAGGACCCGGTCAACATCCCGCAGGCCGAGACGCGCACGCTCAAGGACGTGCTTGGGCTGCCGTGGGGCTTCGAGATCTATTCGCTCCTCACGCGCTGGAATCCGCTGAGCCTGCGCCGCCCCCAGCCCCGCCCGGCGACCGGAAAGCGCGTGCTGATGGTGGGCCAGGGCCCCGCGGGCTTCACCACCGCGCACCACCTCATGAACGACGGCCACACGGTGGTGGCGATCGACGGGCTGAAGATCGAGCCGCTCGATCCCGCGCTATCCGGCGTCGAGGCCGACGGCCGGCGCGTGCCTTTCCGGCCCATCCGCGACATGGAGTCCCTTCGCGAGCCGCTCGACGCGCGCGTGATGGCGGGCTTCGGCGGCGTGGCCGAGTACGGCATCACGGTCCGCTGGGACAAGACCTTCCTCAAGGTGGCGCGGCTCCTGGTCGAGCGGCGCAGCCAGTTCGCGCTCTTCGGCGGCGTGCGCTTCGGCGGCACGATCACGGCCGAGCAGGCGTTCGCGATGGGCTTCGACCACATCGCGCTCGCCGCGGGCGCCGGCAAGCCCACGGTGCTGGACCTGCCCAACGGCCTGGCCCGCGGCGTGCGCACCGCGTCCGATTTCCTCATGGCGCTGCAGCTCACGGGCGCGGCAAGGACCGACACGATCGCCAACATGCAGTTGCGCATGCCGATCGTGGTGGTCGGCGGCGGGCTCACGGCCATCGACACCGCCACCGAGTCGCTGGCCTACTACCCGGTGCAGGTGGAGAAGTTCCTCTCGCGCTACGAGACCCTCGCCGCGGAGCTGGGCGAGGCGCGCGTGCAGGCCGCCTGGCGCGATGAGGAAAAGGCGATCGCCGCCGAGTTCCTCGGCCATGCGCGCGCCATCCGGGCGGAGCGTGCGGCGGCTGCCCGCGAGGGCCGCGAGACCCGCGTGCTGGAGCTGCTGCAGTCCTGGGGCGGTTCCACCATCGCCTACCGCAAGCGCATGATCGACAGCCCCAGCTACACGCTGAACCACGAGGAGATCGAGAAGGCCCTGGAGGAAGGCATCCGCTTCGCCGAGGGCCTCACCCCGGTGCGCGTCGAGGTGGACCGCTTCGGCCACGCCTCGGCGCTGGTGGTCCGCGCGGGCGGCGATTCCGGGCAGGGCGAGCATGCGCTGCCGGCGAGGAGCATCCTCGTGGCGGCGGGCACGCAGCCCAACACGGTGCTGGCTCGCGAGGACGCGGAACACTTCGTCCTCGACGGGCGCTACTTCCGCGCCGTGGACGACGAAGGCAACCCCGTCACCCCCGAGCGCTCCTCCAAGCCGGCCACGCCCAACGTGCTGCTCTCGCGCGACGGCGAGGACCGCTACATGAGCTTCTTCGGCGACCTCCATCCCTCCTTCTCGGGCAACGTCGTGAAGGCCATGGGGTCGGCCAAGCTGGGTTACCCGGTGGTGAGCCGCGTCCTCGAGCGCCGCCCGTCCCGTTCGGCTGCCGACTCCGCCGCGTTCCTCGAGAGGATGAACACGCTCCTGCGCGCGCGCGTGCACCGCGTCGAGCGGCTCACGCCCAACATCGTCGAGGTGGTGATCCACGCGCCGATGGCCGCACGGCAGTTCCTTCCCGGCCAGTTCTACCGCCTGCAGAACTTCGAGACGCTCGCGCCCATGGTCGAGGGCACGCGGCTCACCATGGAGGGCCTCGCCCTCACCGGCGCCTGGGTGGACCGCGACATGGGGCTCGTCTCCACCATCGTGCTGGAGATGGGCGGCTCGAGCGACCTCTGCGCCATGCTCAAGCCCGGCGAACCCGTGATCCTCATGGGCCCCACGGGCACGCCCACCGAGACGCCCGGCGGCGAGACGGTGGTCCTCGCGGGCGGCGGCCTGGGCAACGCGGTGCTCTTCTCCATCGGGGCGGCGCTTCGCGCGGCCGGCTCCAGGGTGCTCTACTTCGCGGGCTACAAGAAGGCGATCGACCGCTACAAGGTCGACCAGATCGAGGCCGCTGCCGACGAGGTGGTGTGGTGCTGCGACGAGGCGCCGGGGTTCGCCGCGGGCCGCCCGCAGGACAAGGCTTTCCACGGCAACATCGTCGAGGCGATGCGGGCGCACGCCGAAGGGCGGCTCGGGGCGGCGTCGATCGCGCTCGAGGACGCCGACCGGCTCGTCGTCATCGGCTCGGACGCGATGATGGCGGCGGTGGCCGCCGCGCGCCACGGCGTGCTGGCCCCGCACCTCAAGGCCTCGCACGTGGCCATCGGCTCGATCAACTCGCCGATGCAATGCATGATGAAGGAGATCTGCGCGCAGTGCCTTCAGCCGCACAAGGACCCGGTCACGGGCAGGACGAGTTACGTCTTCTCGTGCTTCAACCAGGACCAGGAGCTCGACCGCGTCGACTTCCCCGGCCTGCGCGAGCGGCTGGGGCAGAACTCGGTGCAGGAAAAACTCACGGCGCTGTGGATCGACCGGTGCCTGAAGCGGCTGGGGGTCCGCGCGGCGGCCTGAGGCGGGCGATAGTTCCCCGCCAGGCAGCGGGTGGGTGCGGTTAGCGGCCGGCCGGCTTCGAAGCCGGAACGGGGATCGTCCGGACCTCCCCGGGCGTCCAGTTGACCGTCGCGAGGACGAACGCGCCGAACGCGATCACGATGACGGCGATCGCGGCCACGAGCCGCCTTTGCGCGCGGTCGCTCGCCTCGTCGTCGGCTTCCAGGCGGTCGACCAGCCCGCGCACGTTGCGCAGCGCGCGCCGCTCCATCACGCGATGCGCGTCGTGCGCGTCGGGATCGTGCAGGGAATCGTTGTCGCTCATGGCATCCCGGGGCAGGGGCGCTGGAGGCCCCTTCGCGAAATCGATCTTACCGCACGGCAGGCGACGGCGGATCCGTCGTGCTCAGCGAACTTCGATCAGCTCGACGTCGAACACGAGCGTGGCGTTCGGCGGGATCACGCCGCCGGCGCCGCGGGCGCCGTAGCCCATCTCGGGCGGGATGAGGAGCGTTCGCTTGCCGCCCACCTTCATGCCCGCAACTCCTTCGTCCCAGCCGCGGATCACCTGCCCGGCGCCGAGGCGGAATTCGAAGGGCGAGCCGCGATCGACGGAACTGTCGAACTTCTTGCCGTGGCCGTCGGGCTGGGCGGGGTCGTGCAGCCAACCCGTGTAGTGCACCTTCACCGTGCCGGGGCGCGCCTCGGGGCCGGTTCCCACCACCACATCGGTCTTCTTGAGCTCTGCCATGGTTTCTCCTTGGATGAGTCGGGCGATTCGTGACGTTCGCGTCTTGTGCGCTGCGCTTGCCGTGGAAATCGGGGATGGCGCGCGCGGTTCAGGTGGGACACTCGCTTCCCGGGTGGCCTTCGCTTGCGGCGCGGCCGGGGGATGACGAGGAAATCTGGCGGAGAGGGCGGGATTCGAACCCGCGTTAGGCTGTTAACCTAAACACGCTTTCCAGGCGTGCGACTTAAACCGCTCATCCACCTCTCCGTGGATCCTGCCGGTCCTGCTGCTCCCCGTTTCGGGAAGCCCGAAATTATACCTTGCAGCGGCTCCCCGAGCGAGCCCCGCTACCGCCCGAACGCGAACCACCGCCGCGACACCATCTGCCGGGAGAGCAGGAACACGAGCAGCGCGATCACCGCGAAGTGTACGGGCCACAGCCCCACCCAGGTCGGCACCTTTCCCTGCGCGGTCCAGGCCTGGAAGATCGAGAGCAGGTTGTTGTAGAGGGCGTAGGCGAGCACGGCGAGCACCAGGTTCCACGACTTGCCGGTGCGCGGGTTCACGAAGGAAAGGGGCACGGCGAAGAGCGCCATGAGCAGCACCGAGAACGGCAGCGACACCCGCCAGTGCAGTTCCGCGATGTTGTGCGGCGTGGGGTCGGCCAGCAGGTCGAGGGTGCTCAGCGACTTCGCGGGGGGCGTCGCGTCCTTCTTCGCCTCCCGGGGCTCTATGCGCAGCATGTAGCGCTCGAAGTCCACGGTGCGGTAGTCCAGCGTGCCGGGCGTGCCCTCGTAGCGCCGGCCGTTCAGCAGCACCACGAAGCGGTCACCGTTCTCCACGGTCTCGATGTAGCCCTTCTGCGCCACCATCACGCCCAGGCGCCCGCCGTGGGTGGACTGGACGAAGACGTTGTTCACCACGTCGTCGCGCTCGGAGAGCTTGTCCACGAAGAAGACGCGGTCGGCCTGGCGGGACTCGCGGAACACGCCCGGCGTCACGGCGGAGACCTCGTCGCGGCTCTCCAGGAGGCGCTGGTACTCGCGGCTCTGCGCCTGGGACCACGGCGAGATCGCGAGCGACAGCACGGCGCACACCAGCGCGATGGGCAGCGCGAACCGGATCACCGGCTTCACCCACGCGGCGATCGACAGCCCCGAGGTGAACCACACCGTCATCTCGCTATCCCGGAAGCTGCGCGTGAGCGTGAGCAGCACCGCCACGAACGCCGCGATCGACAGCAGCAGCGGCAGGTAGGTGAGGACCCCGAACGCAATGAGGCCGATGACGGCCTCCGCCAGCACCTCGCCGCCGGCCGCTTTGCCGAGCAGCAGGATGAGCAGGCGCGTCAGGATCAGGGCGAGCAGGACCGCGACGACGGCGAGCGCCACCAGGCTGAATTCGCGGATGAGGCTACGCTCGAAGATCAAGGGGTCGCGGGCTCGGCTTGCTTTGACTTGGCTCGCCCAAAGCGGGGATAATCGCTCTCTGCGCGAGCTTCCAAGTACAGGAAAACAAATGGAATTTAGCATAAAGAGCGGCAGCCCCGAGAAACAGCGTGCCGGATGCGTGGTGGTGGGCGTCTTCGAGGGCCGCAAGCTCAGCGCCTCCGCGCAGACGATCGACCGCGCCGCCAAGGGGTTCCTCACGGAAGTCATGAAGCGCGGTGACCACGAGGGCAAGGCCGGCACCACCCTGGTTCTTCACTGCCTCGCCGGGCTGCCATCGGACCGCGTCCTGCTCGTCGGCCTCGGCAAGGAGCGCGAGCTGGGCGAGTCGGCCTACCGCAAGGCGATCGACACCGCCGTCAAGGCGCTTCGCGCCACGGGCGCCACCGACGCGACCTTCTTCCTCACGGAATTGACCCTGCGCAAGCGCGACACGGCCTTCAAGGTCGAGCAGGCGGTGCTCGGGATCATGGAAGGCATGTATCGCTTCGACCGGATGAAGAGCAAGCCGCCGGAGCAGAAGCGACCCCTGCGCAAGGTGGTGCTGCAGGTGGCGCGCCGCAGCGACATCGCCCCCGGCGAGGCGGCGCTGGCCCGTGCCATGGCGGTCGCCGAAGGCGTGTGCCTCGCGCGCGACCTCGGCAACCTCCCCGCGAACCACTGCACGCCGACGCATCTCGCCACCGAGGCGCAGGCGCTCGCAAAGCAGCACGGGCTCGGCTGCGAGATCCTGGACCAGAAGGACCTCGAGAAGCTGGGCATGGGAGCCTTCCTCGCCGTCGCGCGCGGCAGCCGGCAGCCCCCGAAGCTGATCGTGCTCGAGCACTTCGGCGCGAAGAAGAAGGACACCCCTCCGGTGGTCCTCGTCGGCAAGGGCGTCACATTCGACACGGGCGGCATCTCGCTCAAGCCTGCCGCGGAGATGGACGAGATGAAGTACGACATGTGCGGCGCGGCAAGCGTGCTCGGCACGATGAAGGCCGTCGCCCTCATGAAGCTCCCGATCAACGTGGTGGGCATCGTCCCGGCCACCGAGAACATGCCCGGGGGCAATGCCGTGAAGCCGGGCGACGTCGTCACGACGATGTCGGGCAAGACGGTGGAGATCCTCAACACCGACGCCGAAGGCCGCCTGATCCTTTGCGACGCCCTCACCTACGCCGAACGCTACAAGCCGGCGGCGGTCGTCGACATCGCCACCCTCACGGGCGCCATGGTGATCGCGCTGGGCCATATCGCCACCGGCCTTTTCGCCAACGCCGATTCGCTCGCCCGGGAACTCGTGCACGCCGGCGAGGCCTCGTGGGACCGCGCCTGGCACCTGCCCCTGTGGGACGACTACCAGGAGGGGCTCAAGTCCAACTTCGCCGACTTCCCCAACATCGCCTCGCGCGCGGGCGGCGCCATCACCGCGGCCTGCTTCCTGGAGCGCTTCGCGAAGGCCTACCCGTGGGCGCACCTGGACATCGCGGGCACCGCCTGGAAGTCGGGCGCCGACAAGGGCGCCACCGGCCGACCCGTCGCGCTGCTCGCGAACTTCCTCACGCGGCGCTCGGCGTGACGCGGATCGACTTCTACCACTACGCCGAGGACAAGCTGCGCTACGCCTGCCGTCTCGCGGCCACCGCGGCCGAGCGCGACAGCCGCCTCGTGGTCTTCTCCCCGGACGCCCAGGTCCTCGCGGCCTTCGACCGCCTGCTCTGGACCTTCCAGTCGACGCGCTTCGTGCCCCACTGCCGCGCGACAGACGCGATCGCGCCCGAGACCCCCGTGGTGCTGGCCGCCGACGACACGGCGCTGCCGCACCACGACGTGCTCCTGAACCTCGGCGACGAATGGCCGCCCTTCTTCGCCTCCTTCGAGCGCCTGCTGGAGATCGTGGGCGCCGACGACGAGGACAGGCAGCGCGCCCGCGGCCGCTACGCCTTCTACCGGAAGCGCGGCTACGAGATCAACGTGAACGCGATCGGGGAAAGCTGAGGCCATGGAGGACGACCGCGACATCCTCGGCAAGGCCGACGCGTTGCTGCGCCGCCACGTCCCCCCGCGCCCGGTGGCCGCCGACCCGGCCGAAGTCCCCGTGCTAACCGAGCTCATCACGCCCGGCACCGTCGTGGCCCCTCCCCCCGCCCCTGACGACACGCCGCCCCCGCCACCCCCGCCGGACATCCCTGCCATCGTGGCCATCCCGGCGATCGCGGACAAACCGGACATCCCGGATACCGCGGACATTCCGCCCATCCCGGACGACCCGCTCACGCGCGAGCTGGTCGACGAGCACGACGCGCTCACCCGCGAGCTCGTGGCGGAGGTGGTGAACACCATTCACGAGCGGCTCGCGAGGGATCTCGAGCGCCGCCTTACCCAGCAGGTGATGGCGGAGGTCCAGGCCTCCGTCGCCGCCACCCTCGGAGACCTCCGGCAGGACATCGCGAACGCAGTCGGCGACGCGGTGGCCGAGGCGCTCACGCGCCACCGGAACCGATAGCCCCACCGGAAACATGGAACTCGCGAAAAGCTTCGACCCCCGCGCCATCGAGGCGCACTGGTACCCGTTCTGGGATGCCCGCGGCTGCTTCAAGGCCACCTTCGACCCCGAACGGCCCGCCTACTCCATCCAGCTGCCGCCGCCCAACGTGACGGGCACGCTGCACATGGGCCACGCGTTCCAGCAGACGCTGATGGATGTCCTCACGCGCTGGCACCGCATGCGCGGCGCAAACGTGCTGTGGCAGCCGGGCACGGACCACGCCGGCATCGCCACCCAGATGGTCGTCGAGCGGCAGCTCGAGCAGGAAGGCACCTCGCGCCGGGAGCTGGGCCGCGAGAAGTTCGTCGAGCGCGTCTGGGCCTGGAAGGAACAGTCCGGCTCCACGATCACGCGCCAGATGCGCCGCCTGGGCGCTTCCTGCGACTGGTCGCGGGAGTACTTCACCATGGACGAGCCGCGCTCGCGCGCCGTCACCGAGGTCTTCGTGCGGCTGCACGAGGAGGGCCTCATCTACCGCGGCAAGCGACTGGTGAACTGGGACCCCGTCCTGCACACCGCCGTCTCCGACCTCGAGGTCGAGTCGCGCGAGGAGACCGGCTCGCTGTGGCACCTGCGCTACCCGCTCGACGAGGGCACCGAATCGCTGGTGGTGGCCACGACGCGCCCCGAGACGATGCTGGGCGACACGGCCGTTGCCGTGCACCCCGAGGACCGGCGCTACAGCCACCTCATCGGTCGCATGGTGCGACTGCCCCTCGCCGACCGGCTGATCCCCATCATCGCCGACGAGTACGTGGACCGCGAGTTCGGCACCGGCTGCGTGAAGATCACGCCCGCGCACGACTTCAACGACTACCAGCTCGGCGCGCGCCACGGTCTCGCCATGATCAACATCTTCACGCTCGACGCGAAGGTGAACGAGAACGCGCCGGAGGCCTACCGCGGCCTCGACCGCTTCGAGGCGAGGAAGCGCGTGCTGGCGGACCTCGAGCGCGCCGGCCTCGTCGACAGCGTGAAGCCGCACAAGCTCATGCAGCCGCGCTCGCAGCGCTCCGACGCCGTCGTCGAGCCCATGCTCTCGGACCAGTGGTTCGTGAAGATGGACGGGTTCGCGAAGGCCGGCCTCGACGCCGTGGCGGCAGGCCGCACGCGCTTCGTGCCCGACATGTGGGCGACCGTGTACA
>JAABQW010000307.1 GCA_011391275.1 Betaproteobacteria bacterium | reverse complement strand
CCATCGAGGGCGCGACGACGAAGCAGGCGATCGAGGACCTCTACCTCCCCTACAAGCCGAAGCGCCGCACCAAGGCGCAGATCGCGCGCGAGGCGGGGCTCGAGCCGCTGGCCGACGCGCTCTTCGCGAACCCGATGCTCGACCCCGGCGAGGAAGCAGCGCGGTACATCAAGGTCGTTGCCGCCACCGAGGGCGTGGAGGCCATCAACGTGCCCGATGCGAAAGCGGCGCTGGAGGGTGCGCGCGATATCCTCGCCGAGCGCTTCTCGGAGACAGCCGAGATTCTCGAGAAGCTGCGCACGCGCATGTGGGAGCAGGGCATCCTCGCCGCCGCGGTGGTCGAGGGGAAGGAATCGGCCGAGGAGGAGAAGTTCCGCGACTACTACGCGTACTCGGAGCCCATCCGGACGATTCCCTCGCATCGGGCGCTGGCGCTCTTCCGGGGGCGCACGCTCGGCGTGCTCGACGTGTCGCTCGGCCTGGGCGAGGAGCTGGAGGCCACCGTGCCGCACCCATGTGTCGCGATGATCGCCGCGCACTTCGGCATCGCCGACCAGGGCCGCCCGGCCGACCGATGGCTCGCCGACGCGTGCCGCTGGACCTGGAAGGTGAAGGTGTCGTGGCAGCTCTCGGGCGAGCTCATGAACCGGCTGCGCGAAGCGGCGGAGGCCGAGGCGATCCGCATCTTCGGAAAGAACATTCGCGAGCTGCTGCTGGCCGCGCCCGCGGGCCCGAAGGCCGTGCTGGGCCTGGACCCGGGCATCCGCACCGGCTGCAAGGTGGCGGTGGTCGACCCCACCGGCAAGCTCGTGGAGACGGCGACCATCTACCCGCACCAGCCGCGCAACGACTGGCAGGGTTCGCTCACGACGCTGGCGCGGCTGGTGACGCAACACGGCGTCGAACTCATCGCGATCGGCAACGGCACCGCAAGCCGCGAGACCGACAAGCTGGCCGCGGAGCTCATGAAGCTCGTGACGGCCAGGAAACCGGAACAGCGGCTCGCGAAGATCGTGGTGAGCGAGGCGGGCGCCTCGGTCTACTCGGCCTCCGAGTTCGCGGCGAAGGAGTTCCCCGACCTCGACGTGAGCCTGCGCGGCGCGGTGTCGATCGCACGCCGGCTGCAGGACCCGCTCGCGGAACTGGTGAAGATCGACCCGAAGGCCATCGGCGTCGGGCAGTACCAGCACGACGTGAACCCCTACGGACTCGCGCGCACGCTGGACGCGACCGTCGAGGACTGCGTGAACGCGGTGGGCGTGGACGTGAACACGGCCTCGGTGCCGCTGCTCGCGCGCGTCTCGGGCCTCAATGCCACGCTCGCGAGGAACATCGTCGACTACCGCGACGCGAACGGCCCCTTCCCCAATCGCGCGCGGCTGCGCGAGGTGCCGCGGCTGGGCGACAAGACTTTCGAGCAGGCGGCGGGGTTCCTGCGCGTCGCGAGCGGGCATCCCGAGGCCAATCCGCTGGACCGTTCCGCGGTGCACCCCGAGGCATACCCGGTCGTCGAGCGGATCCTCAGGCGCATCGGCAAGGGCATCGGCGAGGTGATGGGCCAGCCGGCGCTGCTGAAGGGGCTCTCGGCCTCCGAGTTCACCGACGAGAAGTTCGGCGCGCCCACGGTGCGGGACATCCTCGCGGAGCTGGAGAAGCCGGGGCGCGACCCGCGTCCCGAGTTCAGGACCGCCACCTTCCAGGAGGGCATCGAGTCGCTGGCCGACCTCCGCCCCGACATGATCCTCGAGGGCGTGGTCACGAACGTGGCCGCCTTCGGGGCGTTCGTGGACATCGGCGTTCACCAGGACGGGCTCGTGCACGTCTCCGCGCTCGCCAACCGCTTCGTGAAGGACCCGCACGAGGTCGTGAAGCCCGGGCAGGTGGTGAAGGTGCGAGTGGTGGAGGTCGACCTCAAGCGCAGCCGCATCGCGCTCACCATGCGCCTCGAGGACGGTGCCCGGCAGGGCAGTGGCCGTCCCGCGGGCGGCGCACCCGCGCCGCGCGACCCGCGCGGGCCCCGTCTCTCCCAGCCGGGCCCCGCCGGCGCCATGGCCCTCGCCCTCGCCAAGCTCAAGCGCTGACCCTTCCGGGACGGTTCTGCAGAACCGTCCCGTTGACCGGTTCTGTAGACCGGTTCTGTAGAACCGTCCCGGCTACAATCGCGGTTTGGACGCTGAAGCGAGATCCATGAGCAAGATGAACGGCGCCGACGCCCTCGTGCGCATGCTGCAGCTGAACGGCGTGAAGCACATCTTCGGCCTGTGCGGCGACACGAGCCTGCCCTTCTACGACGCCATGGCGCGGCTCGACCACGGCATCGACCACATTCTCACGCGCGACGAGCGCAGCGCCGGCTACATGGCCGACGCGTACGCGCGCGTCACGGGCAGGCCCGGCATCTGCGAAGGGCCCAGCGGCGGCGGCGCCACCTACCTCCTCCCCGGCCTCGTGGAGGCCAACGAGTCGTCGATTCCGGTGCTGGGCATCACCTCGGACGTCTCGGTCGGTTCGCGCGGCAAGTTCCCGCTTACGGAGCTCGACCAGCAGGCGCTCTACGCGCCGCTGACCAAGTGGAACACCACCATCGACCGCGCCGACCAGATCCCCGGCGCGGTGCGCAGCGCGTTCCGGGCGATGACCACCGGCCGGCCGGGTGCCGCGCACATCTGCCTGCCTTACGACGTGCAGAAGCACGAAATCGATGCCGCCGACGTCTGGGCGCAGCCGGGCCACGACGTCTATCCTGCGATGCGCTCGCGCCCGCATCCGGCCGACGTCGAGAAGGCTGCCGACAAGCTCGTCGCGGCGAAATGCCCCGTCATCATCTGCGGCGGCGGCGTGGTCCTCGCGGGCGCCTGCGAGGCGCTCGAGACGCTCGCCACGATGTTGAACGCCCCGGTGTGCACCACCGTGAGCGGCAAGGGGACGCTCCCCGACGCGCATCCCCTTTGCGCGGGCGTGGTGGGCACCAACGGCGGTGTCGTCGCCACGCGCGAGGTGGTGATGCAGGCCGACCTCGTGTTCTTCGTGGGCGCGCGCGCCGGCTCCACCACCACCGAGCACTGGAAGCACCCGGGCCGCGACGTGCCCATCGTGCACCTGGACGTCGACGGCATGACCATCGGCACCAACTACCGCACCGACGTGGCCCTCGTGGGCGATGCGCTCCTGGGGCTCGCGGACCTGAACGAGGCCGTGCGCGCGCGGCTCGGGCACCGACCCGCGGATGCCGCCGACGGGCGCGCCATCGCCGGAAAGGCCCGCGCCCGCAAGCTGGCCGATTTCGCGGCGCTGGCCGCCTCCCTCGACACGCCCATCAAGCCCGAGCGCGTGGTCGATTCGCTCAACCGCCACCTGCCCGCAAGCGCGATCCTGGTGGCCGACCCGGGCACGCCCTGCCCGTACTTCTCGGCGTACTTCGACGCGCCGCAGGCCGGCCGCCACTTCATCACCAACCGCGCGCACGGGGCCCTGGGCTTCGCGATGTCCGCCGGCGTGGGCGCGCAGTTCGGCCGCCCGGACGCCACCGTGGTCGCCGCCATGGGCGACGGCAGCTTCAACTTCACCTGCGGCGAACTGGAGACCATCGTGCGCCGCGGCGTGCCGCTCAAGATGATCGTCTTCTCCAATACCGTCTACGGCTGGATCAAGGCCAGCCAGAAGACGGGCTACGGGGAGCGCTACTTCTCCGTGGACTTCAACCGCACCGACCACGCGCGCGTGGCGGAGGCCTTCGGCGTGAAGGCCTGGCGGGTGGAGAACCCGGCCGACGTCGACGGCGCCATCCGCGCGGCACTGGCCCACGACGGCCCCGCGCTCGTCGACGTGATCTCGCAGCAACTGCAGGACACCGCCGTTCCCGTCAGCCAGTGGATGGGCTGACCCGCACCCGACTCGCCAATCATCGACCCAGGAGCACAAGCCATGTCCGACATCTCCCGCCGTGACGCACTCCGGATGACCGCCGCCGTCGTCGCCGGTGCCTTCGCGCCGTCCGCCTTCGCCCAGGCCGACTCCTCGCTCAAGCTGGTCGTCACCTTCCCGCCGGGCGGCAGCACCGACATCACCGCGCGCATCATGCAGCCGAAGCTGGCCGAGCGCATCGGCCGCCCGGTGGTGGTGGAGAACCGCCCGGGCGCGGCGAGCCAGGTGGGCACGCAGTACGTCGCGAAGGCGGCGCCGGACGGCAACACCGTGCTCGTGTGCTTCGACACGCACGCCATCAACCCGATCGCCAAGAAGAACCTGCCCTACGACACCTTCAAGGACTTCGTGGGCGTCTCGCTGGCCGTGCGCTTCCCGCTCGTGCTCGGCGCCAACCCCTCGGTGCCGGGCAGGAACCTCAAGGAGTTCCTCGAAGCCGCGAAGAAGGAGCCGGGCAAGTTCAGCTACGCCTCCACCGGCGTGGGCTCCATGAACCACCTCGTCGCCGAGGACCTCAAGCGCCAGTCGGGCGTCGACCTCCTGCACGTGCCCTTCGGCGGCGGCGGTCCCGCGGTCGCGGCCGTTCTCGGCAACACCGTGAGCTTCACGCTTCTTTCCTATGCGGCGCTCAAGGGCAGCATCGCCGGCGGCAAGGTGAAGCCGCTCGCCGTCACGGGCACCAGGCGCCTGGCGGACCTGCCCGACGTGCCGACGGTGGCCGAGTCGGGCTTCCCGGGCTTCGAGGCCTACTCCTGGATCGGCCTCTTCGCGCCCGCAGCCACGCCCGGCGCCACGGTGAAGAAGCTGAGCGAGGACTTCCAGGCGGCGCTCACGAACGCCGAGGTCACGAAGAAGCTCACCGACGCCGGCTTCGAGGTGATGGCCACCGACGGCCCCGCCCTGGACCGATTCGCGCGCGGGCAGTACGAGCGCTGGGCCGACTTCGTGAAGAAGACCGGCCTGAAAATGGAAGAGTAGGAAATCGGGGACGGTTCCTGGGAACCGTCCCCAACAATCATGAAATTCCGGCTCGATCACGTCGTCATCGCGGTGACGGACCTCGACAAGGCCGTCGAGGATTACCGCACGCTCGGGTTCACCGTGGTGATCGGCGGGCGCCATCCCGGGCGTACGTCGCACAACGCGCTGGTCGCCTTCGCGGACGGCTCCTACCTCGAGCTCATCGCGTGGACGGCGCCGGGGCCGGCCGAGCGCTGGTACAACGTGCACGCGAAGCACGGCGACGGGCTCATGGACTTCGCGCTCCTCCCGGAGGACACGGCGCGGGCCATCGAGGAGGCGAAGTCGCGCGGGCTCGTGCTCAACGGCCCGATCGATGGCGGGCGCGTGCGGCCCGACGGCCAGGAGGTGAAGTGGCAGACGGGTCGGCAGGCGACCTTCGACCTGCCTTTCCTGTGCGGCGACGTCACGCCGCGCGCGCTGCGCGTCCCCGAGGGCGACGCGAGGAAGCACGCCAACGGCGTCGTGGGCGTGAAGACCGTCACCGTCGCGGTCCGCGACATGGACGCGACGCTCGCGCGGTACGCGGCGCTACTTGGGCACGGCGCGGACGACGGCGGGGCAGAGTCCGAGCCGGGGGTCGTGCTTCCGGCATCCGGGGTCCGCATCGCCTTCATCGCGCTGGAGGCGGCCCGGCTCGTCCTCCTCTCGCCCTTGCCGGAGGCGACGGCATCCTCGTCGCGCCTGGCGGAGATCCTGAAGGTGCGGCTTGCGACAAGGGGAGAGGGGCCGTGCGCCATGGCCCTTCGAGCCGGACCGGGAATGTCGGCGCGTTCTCTCGATGCGGAGTTGACCCGCGATCCCATGATCGACATTCGCCCGTAGCGCGACCCTGGCCCGCCCGCAGCGGCGTAGGATGGGTTTCAGCCGGGATGTCCCGGCGGCAGATGCGGAGAGAAATCATGGCAGGCAAGGCGGCATTCGCGTTGGCGGCGGCCCTCGCGATCTTCGGCGCGACGGGCGCCGGGGCGGCACCGGCGCTCGAGCAGACCGGCGAGTTCACGGTGAAGGAAGCCAACCAGGGCGTGGGCGTCGACGCGGCGCATTTCTACGCCGTCGACAACTACACGATCGGCAAGTACGACAAGAAGACCGGCAAGCTCGTGAAGAAGTGGCAGGGCGACAAGAAGGGGCCGGTCCTGCACCTCGACAGCGCGATGCTGATGGACGGCAAGCTCTATGCGGCGCACTCCAACTGGCCCGACTGGCCGATGACGAGCTCGGTCGAGATCTTCGATGCCGAGAAGATGGAGCACGTCGGCACCCACAGTTTCGGCATCCGGTACGGCTCGCTCACCTGGGTGGACTGGCACGACGGCCACTGGTGGATGACCTTCGCCAACTACGACCGGCTCATCGGGCCGGGCAAGACGCCCTACGGCCACAAGGCGAACACCCTGATGGTGAAGTTCACGAAGGACTTCCGCCCGGTCGAGTCGTGGACGCTGCCGAAGTCGATCCTCGACAAGTTCGAGGACATGAGCAATTCGGGCGGTTCCTGGGGCCCCGACGGCTACCTCTACCTTTCCGGCCACGACCCCGCGGAAATCTACCGCATGCGGCTGCCGAAGGCCGGTTCCATACTCGAGCTGGTGGACGTCATCCCGATGAACATCCGCGGGCAGGGCATCGCGTGGGACCGCTCCCAGCCCGGCGCGATCTACGGGATCATCCGCGCGACGAAGAAGGAGATCGAGGCCGGCGGCGGCCACAAGGTCACGGTGTTCAAGCTCGTCGAGAAGCCGGGCTGATTACCGCCCGAAGACCGTCTTCAGGAGGTCGGTGGTCCGGGCGGCCGGATTGGAGCGGATGTTCTTCTCCTCCCGGGCCACCATGGTGAACAGGCCGTCGAGCGACTTGTTCGTCACGTAGTCGTCCAGGTCGAGGGACTGCCTGCCCATCATCGGCACGCTCTCGAAGCTGCCCATCATGTTCCTGTAGGCCTTGGTCGCCCCGACCTCGCCCACCTTCTTCGTGACCACGGGCTTGAACGCCGAATAGAGCTTGTCGCGCGTCTTGCGGCTGAAGAAGTCGGTGGCCGCCGTGTCGCCGCCGGCGAGGATGCCGCGCACGTCCTCGAGCGACATGTCGCGGATCGCGTCGCCGAAGTACTTCGCGGCGAGCGGTGCGGCGGCCTCGGCCGCGCGGTTCATGCTGAGGACGAACTCGTCGACCTGCTTCTGGTAGCCGGCCATGCGCGCCACGTCGGCGACCTTCTGGATCTTCTGCGGCATGAGGATCTTCACCGCGTCGTTGCCGAAGTAGCCGTTCACCTGCCCGAGGCTCTTCACCGCGTTCTCGGTGCCCACGGCGAGCGCCTCCTTGATGCCCGCCGCGCCGGTCTTGTCGTCGACAGCGCCGGCGGCCGGCTGCTTCATCGAGCCGACGCCCTTCAGGAGGTCGTCGAGCTTCGGCATCTGCGCCGTCGCGGTGAACGCGAGGCAAAGTCCGAGGGCTGTCGCCAGCACGCGTTTCATCGTCATCTCCCGAGGGTGAGCTTCCGGATAGCCTCCGCGAACCGGATTCCCGGCGCAAGTGGACCTTCGCGGCCGTACCTCCGTCCCCTCCCGTTCCTCCCTCCTCGCCACCGCAGGCCGACGGCGCTATGCTGCTGCCCAGCCTGACCCGCCCAAGGAGGGAGCATGGCAGCCATCGATGGAACCGCCCCGCGCAACGCCGAGCGCCGCTTCTACGGGCTCGCCGCCCTTGCCGCCGCGCTGATCGCCTTCGCGGGGTTCGCGCGGACCTACTACCTGAAGGACGTCTTCGGTTCGCCGGAGCTACCCGGCCTGGTGCACCTGCACGGCATCGTCATGACGGCGTGGATCGTGCTCTTCGCGGTGCAGGCGGGCCTCGTGGCCGCGCGCCGGGTGGACCTGCACAGGAAGCTCGGCATCGCCGGCGCCGCGCTGGCCGCGCTGGTGGTGATCGTGGGAGTCGCGACCGCGATCGAGGCCGCGCGGCGAGGCGTCTCGCCCGGGCCGCCGCCCCTCGCGTTCCTCGCCATCCCCCTTGGCGCGGTGCTCGTCTTCGGCCTGCTCGTGGGCGCGGCGATCGCGAACCGCCGCCGTGGCGACTGGCACAAGCGGCTGATGCTGTTGGGCGCCCTGAGCATACTCACGCCGGCCATCGCGCGCATTCCCGTCGATGCGCTCCAGGCCGGAGGAATCGTCGCGTTCTTCGCGATCACCGACCTCCTCGTGATCGCGTGCGTCGCCTGGGACGCGGCGAGGAACCGCCGGCTGCACCCCGCCTTCGCGTGGGGCGGGCTTTTCCTCGTCCTCTCCCAGGCGGTGACGCTCGCCGTGGCGCAATCGGCCGCTTGGCAGCCGGTCGCGCGCTGGCTCGTGGGGTGAAGCGCCTCAGTTGAGCTTGAGGAGCCCGCGCCCGCGGTGCCCACGTTCGCCTTCTCCAAGTCGCAATGACCGGCGTGGGGATGCGCTACTCCGCCGCGCCTTTCCTGCCGTGCTCAGGCCGCGATGTAGGCGGTCTTCACCGTCGTGTAGAACTCCGCCGCGTAGCGCCCCTGCTCGCGCGGGCCGTAGCTGGAGCCCTTCCGGCCGCCGAAGGGCACGTGGTAGTCCACGCCGGCCGTGGGCACGTTCACCATCACCATGCCGGCCTGCGCATGGCGCCTGAAGTGGGCTGCGTGCCTGAGCGAGGTCGTGCATATCCCCGCCGAGAGGCCGAAGGCGGTGTCGTTCGCGAGCGCCAGCGCGTCGTCGTAGTCCTTCGCGAGGATCACGGTGGCGACCGGCCCGAAGATTTCCTCGCGGCAGATGCGCATGTCGTTGGCGCAGCCGGTGAAGAGCGCCGGCGAGAAGTAGAACCCATCCTTGTCGCGCGCGAGGCGCTCGCCCCCCGTGACGAGCGTGGCACCTTCCGACTTGCCGATGGCGATGTAGCGCTCGTCCTGCTCGAGCTGGCTCGCGTCCACGACGGGACCGACTTGCGTCTTCGGATCGCGCGCGTCGCCCACCACCAGCGCCCGGGTGCGCTCGGCCAGGCGCGCCACGAACGCGTCGTGGATGCCGGCCGTGACGACGATGCGGCTGGAGGCGGTGCAGCGCTGGCCCGTCGAGTAGAAGGAACCCTGCACCGCCACTTCCACCGCCTGCTCGAGGTTCGCATCGTCCAGAACCACGAGCGGGTTCTTCCCGCCCATCTCCAGCTGCACCTTGGCCAGCCGCTTCATCGCCGCCTCGGCCACGCGCTTGCCGGTGGAAACGGACCCCGTGAAGCTCACGGCGTCCACGCGCGGGTCGTCGAGGAGGGCGGAGCCGATCTCGGCGCCCTTGCCCATCACGAGGTTGAACGCGCCTGCCGGGAGACCGGCGCGGGAGAGGATCTCCGCCAGCGCCCACGAGCAGCCCGGGACCAGTTCGGCGGGCTTGAAGACGACGCAGTTGCCGAAGGCGAGCGCCGGCGCGATCTTCCACGCCGGGATGGCGATCGGGAAGTTCCACGGCGCGATCATCGCGACCACGCCCAGCGGCTCGCGGGTCACCTCGACGGTGAGCCCGGGCCGCACGGACGGGACCACCTCGCCCGGTACGCGCAGCGCCTCCCCGGCGAAGAACTTGAAGATGTAGCCCGCGCGGGCCACCTCGCCGATGCCCTCGGGAAGCGTCTTGCCTTCCTCGCGCGCGAGGAGGTCGCCCAGCTCGGCGCGGCGGGCCAGCAGTTCCGTGCCCACCATGTCCAGCGCGTCGAAGCGCTGCTGCGGCGTGGCGAGCGACCACGCCGGGAAGGCGGCCCGCGCCGCCGCGATCGCGCGCGTGGCCATGGCCGAATCCGCCGCGGCGTAGTGGTCGATGATGTCGGAGATGTCCGAGGGGTTGACGTTGGGGGTGGCGCGCACGCCCTCCACCCACTCGCCGCCGATGTAGTTCCTGCGCATGGTGCGTTTCCTTCCGGGAGATCCCTCAAGCTTACGCCGGCCCGGCCGCGCGGTTTGCGGGGTGCGGCCACGCGGCGGTCCGCGCGCGTCGTATCATCGTGTCCATGCGCAGAAATTCCGCCGGCTTCACCTGGATCGAGCTCGTGCTGGTGCTCGCCGTGTTCGCCATCCTGGCGGCCCTCGCGGTCCCGGGCATCCAGGACACCGCCGTCAGGAAGCAGGTGAAGGAGGGGCTCGAACTCGCCGACCTCGCCCGGCAGGGCGTGCAGGCGGCATGGTCCGCCGCCGGGGAAATGCCCGCGGACAACAAGGCCGCCGCCATTCCGCCGCCCGACAAGATCGTCGGCAACCTCGTGAAGGAGGTGAAAGTCGACGGGGGCGCGATCACGCTCACCTTCGGGAACAACGCGAGCAAGCTGCTCGAGGGCAAGCGCGTGACGCTGCGGCCCGCTGTCGTGGCCGACCAGCCCATGGTGCCCATTGCCTGGCTCTGCCACGACCTCCCCGTGCCTGCGGGCATGGAGGTCCGCGGCCTGGACGCGACGAACCTCGAGAAGCGGTTCCTGCCGATCGAGTGCAGGGGGCCAGTGGCGAAGTAAAGGCAGGGCTTGCCGCCATATACTGTGGGGGGTATGATGACTTCCGTCATCGATAACCGGAATCCGGCCCGCAACCCATGTTCCTTCGCACCGTTTCGCCGATGTTTTCCCAGCCCGCCGTTCGCCGCCTCGCGACGATTTCCCTGCTGTGCGCCACGCTGGCCGCGACCACCGCAGCCGCTTCCGGCGTCGATCCCTTCGTGGTTGGCCTCGAGGAGGCGCGCGCCAGGGCCGAGGAGGGAAGCGTCATCCTCATCGACATCCGAGAGCCCCGCGAGCACGCCACCGGCGTGGCGGAGGGCGCGCGCCTGCTTCCCATGAGCCAGCTGCCCCAACGCCTCGCAGAGATCCCGACCGACCCGGGCACCCCGGTGCTGCTGATCTGCAACACGAAGAACCGCTCCGGCGCCACGCTGCGCGCCCTGCGCAACGCCGGCGGCTACGACCACGTGAAGATGGTGGACGGCGGCATGAGCGAATGGGTGAAGCGGGGCTGGCCTACGGTGAAGCCCGGGGGCTGAGCCCGCGTCCCTCTCCGGCCTTGAGCCCGGATGGCGAGGGCTAGAATGAGCGGTGAAGCTTCGAACCCCGCCGGAAAAGCGATGGAACATTCCTTCGAGGACAAGTCGGCCTTCAGGGCCCGCGCGGTCCTGATCGCGCAGCGCCTGGGACTGCGTGCCTGGCGCCCGGCGGAGACCCTGGCCACCAACCCGCTGACCGTGGCGGTGAAGGGCGGCGCGGCAGCGGTCCTGTTCCGCTACGGGGCCGTGGTGTTCTTCGACGCATCCCCCGCGTCCGCGGACGGCTTCCTCGCCGAGCTCCGGCCCCAGGCCGAAAACCCGTATGCCGTGCCCGAGACCGAGGAAGTGGAGGTCCGGGTGGATTCCTCGATGAAGGAGGGCATGAAGGGCGAGGTCGTGTACCTGGAGGCGATGTCCGTCCAGCGCCTCCAGGTGATCGCCGACGTCCTCTCGAAGAGCGTGCTGCTGGCGTTCTACGAATCGAGCATCGCGGCGAGCCTCGACCGGATGGAACGCCTCGCAGGGGAACTGGAGCGCACCGGAACGATCGCCGCGAAGACCCGCGACCTGCTGAAGGACGTGGGCGCGACGCTGCACACCGAGCACCTGATGGTGGGGCGCGCGGCCGTGAGCGACAAGCCGGAGATCCTGTGGGACCACCCCGCGCTGGAGGGGCTCTACCTGCGGCTCGAGGACGAGTTCGAGTTGCAGGAGCGGAACGCGGCGCTGGACCAGAAGCTGGGGCTGGTCACCCGCACGGCCCAGACGCTGCTGGACACGCTCAACACGCGGCATTCGCTGCGCGTGGAGTGGTACATCGTGATCCTGATCGTGGTGGAGATCATCCTCACGCTCTACGAGCTGTTCGTGCGCGGGCACTGAGCGCCGCCGCAGACGAAAAACCCGCAGCGGTTGCCCGCTGCGGGTTTCCTTCCTTCCAGGTCCGCGGTGCCGTTACCCGCAAGCCCCCACCCACCCGCAGGCGCTGCAGAAGTCGCAGCCGTCCTTGCGGATGACGGTCATGTTGCCGCACTCGGTGCACTTGGAGCCCTTCATGAGCGCGGGCTCGTCGCCGCGGCGCGGCGTCTCCAGGATCCCCATCTCCTGCCGGGGGTAGCCGTTCTCGTCGAGGACGCCCAGCATCGAGTAGCGGTGGATGACGAGGCGCGACAGGTACGCCACCGTCGAGGACCAGTTCTGCTGGCGGCGCTGGCCGGGGACGAAGGCCATGAAGTCGCCCAGCGGCTCGCTGTAGTCCAGGAGCTTGCGCAGCTTCATGCCGATCCACGCCGGGTCCATCACGCGCATGTCGAGCGACAGGAGCTTGGCCAGCCCATCGAGCGCGCGCGGGTAGTGCCCCGAGAGCCACATCGAGTAGGGCCGCGTGCCGCC
>JAABQW010000306.1 GCA_011391275.1 Betaproteobacteria bacterium | reverse complement strand
GTCCAGATCGCGCTGCTGACGACCAACATCAACAGCCTCACCGACCACTTCAAGGCGAACGTCAAGGACCACCATTCGCGCCGCGGGCTCCTGCGCATGGTGAGCACGCGCCGCAGCCTCCTCGACTACCTCAAGCGTTGCGACGTCGACCGGTATCGCGCGACGATCGAACGCCTCGGCATCCGCAAGTAGGTTTCTCCCGCCGGACGACGACCCCGCGACGATCCCGAACAGGGCGTTCGCGGGGTTTTTTTCGCCGGGTGCCCGCGCCGCACGTTACCCCCCGCCGGGCCCCGTGACCCCATTCCAAGAGGACTGATACCCGTGAAACCCATCAAGAAGACTTTTGCGTTCGGCCAGCACCAGGTGACCCTCGAAACCGGAGAGATCGCCCGCCAGGCCGACGGGGCCGTGCTCGTCACCATGGACGACACCGTGGTGCTCGTCGCCGTCACCGCGCGCAAGGACACGAAGCCCGGCCAGGATTTCTTTCCGATGACCGTCGACTACCAGGAGAAGACCTACGCGGCCGGCAAGATCCCCGGCGGCTTCTTCAAGCGCGAGGGGCGGCCCGGCGAGAAGGAGATCCTCACCTGCCGGCTCATCGACCGGCCCCTGCGCCCGCTCTTTCCCGACGGTTTCTACAACGAGGTGCAGATCGTGGCCACGGTGCTGTCGATCAACCCGGAGGTGGATTCCGACATCCCGGCGATGCTCGGGGCGTCGGCCGCGGTGACGCTCGCCGGCATCCCCTTCGACGGCCCGATCGGTGCCGCGCGCGTGGGCTACCTCGACGGCGAGTACATCCTCAACCCGACCAAGACGGAGCTGGAAAGCTCGCAGCTGAACCTGGTCGTCGCCGGCACCGCGCAGGCCGTTCTCATGGTCGAGTCGGAGGCTAGCGAGCTGTCCGAGGAGGTCATGCTGGGCGCCGTGGTGTTCGGCCACGAGCAGATGCAGGTCGCCATCAAGGCGATCAACGAACTCGCCGACGAAGGCGGCAAGGACGACTGGGACTGGGCCGCGCCGGCGCTCGACGAGGCGCTGGTGGCCAGGGTCCGCGACCTCGCCGAGAACGACATCGCCGAGGCCTACCGCGTGAAGTCCAAGGCGGTGCGCCAGGAGAAGCTCGAGGACGTGAAGAAGAAGGTCCTCGATGCGTGCGTGGTCAACGCCGACCCGCCCGCCGACGGCAACGTGGTGCGCGGCATCCTCAAGGACATGGAGTCGAAGGTCGTCCGCGGCCAGATCCTCAACGGCGAGCCGCGCATCGACGGCCGCGACACGCGCACGGTGCGCCCCATCTCCATCCGCCCGACTCTGCTGCCGCGCGTCCACGGCTCCGTGCTCTTCACCCGCGGCGAGACGCAGGCGATCGTCACGGCGACCCTCGGCACCGGCCAGGACGAGCAGCGCATCGACGCGCTCCAGGGCGAGTACACCGACCGCTTCATGCTGCACTACAACTTCCCGCCGTACTCGACGGGCGAGACCGGCCGCGTCGGGGTCCCGAAGCGCCGCGAGATCGGCCACGGCCGCCTCGCCAAGCGCGCGCTCCTCGCCGTGCTGCCTTCGCGCGAGGAATTCACGTACACGCTGCGCGTCGTCTCCGAGATCACCGAGTCGAACGGCTCGTCCTCGATGGCGTCGGTCTGCGGCGGCTGCCTCGCGATGATGGACGCGGGCGTTCCCCTCAAGGCCCACGTCGCCGGCATCGCGATGGGCCTCATCAAGGAAGGCGGGCGCTTCGCGGTCCTCACCGACATCCTGGGCGACGAGGACCACCTCGGCGACATGGACTTCAAGGTGGCCGGCACCGAGAAGGGTGTGACGGCCCTGCAGATGGACATCAAGATCAACGGCATCACGAAGGAGATCATGAAGGTCGCGCTGGACCAGGCGAAGGAAGGCCGCATGCACATCCTCGGCCTCATGAAGGTCGCCGTTCCCGGCCCGCGCGAGGAGCTCTCCACCTACGCCCCGCGCGTCATCAAGATCAAGATCAATCCCGACAAGATCCGCGACGTCATCGGCAAGGGCGGCAGCGTCATCCAGGCGCTCACGCGCGAGACGGGCACCACGATCGACATCGAGGACGACGGCACCATCTCCATCGCCTGCCTGTCGGTCGAGGCGGGCGAGGACGCCAAGCGCCGCATCGAGCTCATCACGGCCGACGTGGAAGTGGGCCGCGTGTACGAGGGCCCGGTCATCCGCCTCCTGGACTTCGGCGCCATCGTGCAGCTGCTGCCCGGCAAGGACGGCCTGCTGCACATCTCGCAGATCGCCCACGAGCGCGTCAACGCCGTCTCGGACTACCTCAAGGAGGGGCAGATCGTGAAGGTGAAGGTGCTCGAGGCCGACGACAAGGGCCGCGTGCGCCTGTCGCGCAAGGCGCTGCTCGACCCGCCGGCACGGCGGGAAGAGCCTGCTGTCGCCCCCGCGGGCGACGGCGGCGCCCCGGCGCAGTAGGCGGGCCCGAGCTCGCGCACCCTGTCGGTTCCGGGGCGGGGCGGCGTATAATCCGCGCTCGCCTTTGATGTACCCGACGGGGTGTAGCGCAGCCTGGTAGCGCACTTGCTTTGGGAGCAAGGTGTCGGGGGTTCGAATCCCTCCACCCCGACCAGATTCGAAGACCGTGATGCGGCGGCAATGCGCCCGTAGCTCATCCGGATAGAGCACCGGCCTTCTAAGCCGGGGGTAACAGGTTCGAATCCTGTCGGGCGTGCCAGTTTTTTCAGCGATCGCGGTTCATGCGGTCGCCGGTGGTGGCTGTAGCTCAGCGGTAGAGTCCTGGATTGTGATTCCAGTTGTCGTGGGTTCGAATCCCATCAGCCACCCCACCCCCTCTCGAAGCGGCCCGCCCGCCCCGCGGCCGGCTCGCCCCGGAGCCCGCAGGCGTTCCTGCGTTCAACCAGAGGACGAATCCCGATGAAAAGACCCGCTTCGATCGCCGCCGCGGCGCTGGCCTGCCTTGCCGCAACCGTAGCGCTGGCGCAGGCGCCGCGCGACACCGAGGGCCTGGTGGCCGTGAAGGCGAAGAACGTCGACAAGGCCTGGCTGCTGCCGGGCGCGGACTTCCGGCCCTACCGGAAGGTGCTGCTCAAGCGCGCGGAAGTGGCCTTCCAGAAGAACTGGGTGCGCGACATGAGCCAGACCACGGGCAGCCGGGTCGGCCCGCGCGTGAGCGACGAGGACGCCATGAAGATCGTCGAGACCGCGCGCACCGGGTTCGACGAGATCTGGGCCGTCGCCTTCAAGAAGGTCGGCTACGAGGTCGTCAACGCGCCGGGCGAGGGCGTCCTGGAAGTCGCGCCGCGAGTCGTGGACCTCTACATCAACGCGCTCGATCGTCCCACCTCCAGCCCTTCCCGCACCTATACCGTGCAGTCCGGCGAGGCGACGCTGCAAATGGACGTGCGCGACTCGCGCACCGGAACGCTCCTGGGCCGGGTGGCGGATCGTCGCGAGACGATGAGGTCCCCGACCCCGCAGATGGTCAGCTCCGCCAGGAACGCGAGCGATTTCGCGCAGCTCTTCGCCGCCTGGGCGGTCATTGCGGCGAAGGGGCTCGAGGAACTGAAGGCCAACTCCCCCCTGCCCGAGACCCTCGAGCCGGGGAAGAAGGTCCCGAAGAAGTGAGGGCGCGGCGGCCCCGGCAATGAAAAAGGGGGCCGGCGCGGACGCCGGCCCCCTTGAACCGCTGCGGAAGCGCTAGAGCATGCAGCCGAGCTCGATGATCGCGGTGATCCTCGACTGGAACTCGGGGCTCGCCATGAAGGCCTGGCGCACCTGGTCGTGGGTCATCGCTCCCGATTCGATCTGCGTCACCCAGTGGACGAACCCTGCTTCCTCACCCGCGCGGCGCATGAACGCGTCGTAAAGGTCGGAGACGTAGCGGGCTGCGCGCTCGTTTGCCGGGAGCGCCGCGATGCGGGCGGAGTACTCGTCGCTCAGCAGGAACCCGAGCGAGATGACGTCGGCCTGTTCGGCGACGGCGGCCGCACCCGTGCACTGCGCGATCCTCCACTGCCCGACCCAGTAGATGAAGCCGGGGTCGGTCTCGGGGAGGCGGTCAAGCAGCCCGCGGTAGAAGTCGGTCACCGCATGGACCTCGGCGCGTGCCGCCGCCTTGGGACCGAAGAGCGACTTCATGTACGCCGCGTATTCGGGCGAGAGCAGGAACGCGGTCATCACGCTGTGCCGGGGCATCCAGGTCGTCAGCTGGGTTTCCCAGAAGGCGAGCTCGGAGGCATCGGGTGCGCGATGGAAGAACGCGGCGTAGAGGTCGGAGACGAACTGCGTGTTGCTCGTGTTGCGGGCCCGATACTCGGGGCTGTTCAGGAAGGCACGCGCCATGGCGTAGAACACCTCCTTGATGTCGGCGCCGAGGGTGACCACGCGCGTCGCCTCGCCCTGCCAGGACGCGAGTCCCGCGGGTTCCGGCGAACGGTGCATCAGGCTCTCGTAGTAGCCGATGATGACGGCGGTGACGTTGGCGTCGAGCGAGCCGCTCGCGATCGCGTTGCCTTCGAGGAGCACCGAGAGGGCCGGCCCGTTCACGTCGAGCTGGCCGAGGCGCGGCCCGAGGACGGTCGGCGCGAACACCACGGCGATGCTGCAGGAGGTGCTTGCCGCGAGCGTCTCGCCGCACGAGGTGGCGCTGATCGCGAAGTCGCCGCTCACCGTGGGCGGGCTGAGGGCGGCCGCGAGGGTGCCGTTGTTGCTCACGGTCACCAGCATCGGGGAGGAACTGAGTCCGAGCTGGACGTCGCCGAAGTTGATGGATGCCGGGCTGACGGAGAGCTTCACCTCTTCCTCGTTCAGGGGCTGCACGTTGGCGATGTAGAGGCCTGCCCAGCCGATGCTCGTGTCCACCGTCTCGTAGAGCATGCTCACGGCCACCGCGAGCCGGTTGCCGCGGAAGCCGTCGCGCTCGACGCCGAGCGCCGTCACGATGGAGTTCGCGGGTGCGCCCGGATCGATGCCCTGTCCCGGCGTGTTGAAGGTCTCGACGACGGTGAAGAGCTGCGACTTGCCGTTGCCCTTCCTCAGGTAGATGCCGTCGACGCCGTTGCGCTTGCCCTTGTAGGCGACCTGGACGGTGTTGCCGGGGGACCCGGAGAGCGCGGCGAAGGCCGAGGAGCGCCAGCGCGGCGGCTCCGTGGTTTCCACGCTCCCGTCTTCCACTCCACCGACTCCGGGAGGCCTGCCGGAGAAGACCCAGTACACGAAGTCGGACATCCCTTCATGGCCGGTCTTCGCAACCGGGATGATGGCGCCGGTCTGCGCGTCGGCCACGAAGATCCCCTGGTTCACGGGAATGTAGGCGGTGTATCCGGCCGGGTAGTTGGCGTTGCAGAACGCGAGCAGGTCGACGTTGCCGTCCGCCGGGCAGTAGAGAACCTTGGTGGTGGTCGCAGTGCCCCAGGCGCCCCAGAAGGAGACGAAGCGCCCATCCGAACTCATCGACAGGCCTTCGCCCAACCGGTTGAACCTGGCACCCGCGGGTTCGCCCGGGACCTGGTCGCCGATGCCGGCGAGGACCTGGAGCGGGGGTTCGGGGAGGAGCTGCGCGCGATAGATGCCGCCCATCGTGGGCGCATCCTCGATGTCGAGCCCGAGAAAGGCCATGAAGCCGTTGGCCGCGCTCGGCGGCGAGGTCGATTCGAACTTCGTGGTGCCGCCCGGTGGCTGGTTCGGGACCAGCATGTTGGAGTTCGCGACGAGCTTCACGGGCGAGAGCCCGCCCTCGGCCACGATGTCGCGGTAGTACACGCCGGTCCTGCCCAGGCCGTCGGTCGGGTCCGTGTAGTTGCCCTTGAAGGCGATGATCGAGCCGTTGGTCACCGCGGGGCCTCCCGGGAACTGGTCGAAGCGCGTGCCCGCGGGGGCACCGGGGACCGAGTAGTACGGGAAGGTGAGCGCGTACGCGCCGCCTGGCTGGACCTCCATCACGGCGCCGAGGAGGCTCGAGCCGGTAAGGATCCCGGAGCCGGCATCGGCGTAGATGCCCGAGGTGCCGACGCGCGTCTCGGTGATGCCGTCGGCGGCGAGATAGGTGTAGACGGGCAGCGACTGGCCGCGGGTGGCCACGAGCGGGGAGTCGTAGTCGATGCGCGGCATCGACGGGAATTCCGTGTAGCTCGCGAGCACGCCGTTGTAGAGGGTGTTGTTGGGCTGCGGGACCGGGTCGCCACGCTTGATTAGCGTCGTGATCGACCCCATGACCGACATGTCCCGCTTGAAGACGCCTGAGACCACCATGGCCTCGGCGGCGGCGTCGAGCGTGGTCGTGACTTCTCCGCCGGTGAGCACCCGGCCCCTGGCGCGGAACACCACCTGGCCTGCCGAGTTGATGGAGGGCTGGTTGTAGGAATTGAACGTCGCCTCCGTGCCCGGAACGGCGTCGCCGTTGTTGACGATCGTCGTCCAGCTGAACGTCTGCGCCTGGCCCGCCGGTATCGCGAGGGCCATCGCTACCACCGCCGCGATCCGGCGGACTCTTCCGAACACCGATTTCATGATTTGCCTCCTGTACGCCGTTTGGTCCTGCTGCGGGCCCCTGGTAACGTTTCTGACTTGCGGTTCGGGGCGTGATCCTGGTTGATTCAAGTTCGCCTGCGTTTCCGATGGGGAGCTGCCCCCGTACATGCCTCGTCGCCGGGGTCGCTACTGGACGACGGCGGCGAAGCTGCCCTCGAGGTGGCAGCCGCGGTTGTTCGCTCCGAAGAGGCGCCCCATCACGGCGAAGCGCTGGACGCTCATTTCCTCGAAGGCCATTGCGCCGACGTCGCCGTTGCTGCAGTTGTAGGTGCTGTCGAGCCGGCCCAGCCTGCCGTCCTGCGTGTAGGTGCCCGAGTAGGAACAGGTTTTCGCGCTGTCGGTTGCCAGGATCGTCATCTGGCTGCCCGACAGGGCGATCGAGTAGGTGGTGGGCACCGTGCGCGTGCCGTCGTCGGCCGGGTTGTCGCACCGCGTCGAGGTCACCGAGTGCACGCCGGCGCGCAGGCCGCTGTAGTCGTCGAAGCGGAAGGTGTACCGGCGGATCGCCTTGGACACCGATGCGCCGTCGACAGAGTAGGTGAGGGTTGCCGCGGTCATCGTCGGCGCCACCACGCTCATCGTGCCCACCTTGCGGTTCACCGCGGTCCCGAAGGCGGGGGCGCCGAACCACGTGCCCGTCGTCTCGTACAGGTCGCCGGCGTACGTCATCTCGTGCGTCTGCGCCGCGAGGCCCTGGAAGTACATCGAGGCGGTGTACCAGGCCGGGCGACCGTCGCTGCCATGCACGTAGAGCGCCGCGAAGATCACGTCGCGCTGCTGCACGAACTCCACGCCCCAGCCGGACTCCGACGGGTTCCACCACATGTCACTCAGGTCGTATCCGGACGCGGCCCGGACCGGGAGCGCGAATCCGCCGAGTGCAAGTGCCAGCGCGGCCAGGAATGCAGGGAAGGATTTCATGTCGTTGTCCTCATGTGGCAGATTGAGTGGCTGACTCGAATCGTAGGGTGGTGGGCGCGTCGGGACTGTCGGGAAACCCTGACAAGTGCGGCGGAATAGCTCGACAGGATCGAAGGAGGGAGCCGGTACAGCTCGACTTCATCCGGCGAAAGGGACGGCGTGGCGCGGGCCTATTCCCGCGCGCGCCGCAGGGCGGGCGGCTCGGGTTGGTCGTGCAGGAAGGACGCGCCGGCCTGGCTGCCGGTGCCGGGCGCGACGTGGCGCAGGTATTCGTCGGCGAGCATCTCGGCGAGCTTGCGGCTCACGTACCGCCGCCCGGCATGCACGGCGCGCACCGCGTCCGCGAGCTCCGCGCCCGCCGAATCCTTGAGCAGGTAGCCGCGCGCGCCCGCCTGCAGCGCGTGGAAGACATGCTCGCTCGTCGCATCCACGGACATGAGGACCACGCGCGCGCAAGGCATCGTGGCGCGCAGGAAGGCGGTCGTCTCGATGCCGCTGCGGTGGGGCATGGTCACATCCATGATCACCACGTCGGGAAGGAGCTCGCACACTTCCTCGGCCGCCTTCCGGCCGTCACCGGAACCGCCTATCACCCGGATGCCATCGCGCGCCTCCAGGAGCGCGCGCAGTCCTTCCCGGATGTTTTCGTGCGCTTCCGCGAGATAGACCCGGATCGACATCTGCGAGGCCCCGCCCTTCGTGGCTGCACGCGTTCACGCCGGGCGCTGACCCGAAGAGTCGCGCGCGGCCCTGCGCATATCGCATGGGGCCCGTGGCGCTCCGCGTCCGGCGACGCATTGACACAAAGGCTAGGCGCCGCCCGTGGCCGGGTCTGTAGGGAAACCCCGATTTCCGGCGCGGGAACGCTTGACGCTTGCCGGCGTTGCGGCCGCGGGCCGGCTAGTCGATCGAGGTGAGGCCGTGCAGGATCGCGAACTTCACGAGGCCGGTGAGATCCTCCACGCCGATCTTCTGCATGAGGCGGCTGCGGTAGGTCTCCACCGTCTTGGGCGAGAGGGAAAGCATGCGCCCGACGTCCGCGCTGGTGTGCCCCTCGGCGATGAGCTGGAGGATCTCGCGCTCGCGCGTGCTCAGGGCCTCCACGGGGCTCGCCGTGCGGTTCTCGCGCACGTAGTCCTCGACCAGCAGGTCCGAGACCTTCGGGCTGAAGTAGCGCTTGCCCGCGTGCACCGTGCGCACCGCCTCCACGAGCTCCGCGCCCGCCGAGTTCTTGATGACGTATCCGCGGGCGCCCGCCTGCAGGGCCCGGAAGACGTGCTCGGTCGTCGCGTGCATGGACAGGATGAGCACGCGCGTGTCGGGGGACTTCTCGCGCAGGAGCGCCGTGGCCTCGATGCCGTTGCGGTGCGGCATGGAGATGTCCATGACCACGACATCGGGGCGCAGCTCGCCGGCCTCCTTGACGGCCTGTCGCCCGTCGCCGGCATCTCCCACCACTTCGATGTCGTCCTTCCCCTCGAGCAGGGCGCGCAGCCCGTCGCGGATGATGGCGTGGTCGTCGGCGATGTAGACGCGGATCTTCATGGGCTACCTCGGAACCTCGACGGTGACGCGCGTTCCCCTGCCGGGGGAGGTCTCGATCGTGCAGCGCCCGCCGATCGCCGCCGCGCGCTCACGCATGGTGAGCAGCCCCCAGTGCGGGCTCTCCATGTCCTCGTGGGTCGTCTCGAGGAGGAAGCCGCGGCCGTTGTCCTCGATGACGATCGTCACCGAGCCGGCGGCGATGTCCATCGTCACGGCGACCCGCCTCGCGTCGGCATGCTTGATCACGTTCGTGAGCGCTCCCTGGACGACCCGGAAGAGGGCGATTTCCATCTCCGGGGGGAAGCGTACATCTTCCCCGGAGAGCCTGAACGTCGCATCGAGATCCGCGCGCGCGGCTACCTGCTCCACGTACCAGCGCAAGGCCGTGGCGAGGCCGTAGTCGTCGAGCACCGGGGGCCGCAGCTGGGCCATGAGGCTGCGGATCGTCTCCACGGTTTCCTCGAGGAGCGCCATCGAGTCGTTGAGGCGCGGCTCGAGGGCGGCGCGCGCCTCCTCGGGAAGCCGGTCCCGGATGATGGTGAGGTTCAGGTTCAGGGCCGTCAGCGCGGAGCCGATGGAATCGTGGAGCTCGCTCGCGAGCCAGCGCCGGTCGGCCTCCTCGACCTTCGTGAGCTGGCGGCCCATCAGGCGCAGCTCCCGCGTCAGGTTCACGAGGGCGTCCTCGGCGCGCTTGCGGTCCGTGATATCCAGGTGGGAACCCACGACCCGCACCGCGTTCCCGGAGGCGTCCGCGAATGCCTGGGACCGGGCGAGAATCGTGCGGTAGGTGCCGTCCCGGTGCAACAGCCGGTACTCCGTCTCGAACGGCGCGCCCGCCTTCCTCAGGTGCTCCCCGAGGCTTGCGATGGCGCGCTCGCGGTCCGCCGGGTGGAGCAGGTTCTCCCATGCCTCGATCGAGCCGCCGATCTCGTGCGGCTCGTAACCGACCTGGCGCGTCCATTCCGGCGAATAGTGGACCTCTCCGGCAACCAGGTTCCAGTCCCAAAGCCCCGTGCCCGATGCCGCCACGGCGAGACCCAGGCGCTCGGCGACCAGGCGGACGTCGCGGGTGCGCTCGGCGACGCGTTGCTCCAGGTCCTCGTTGAGCTCGCGCAGGCGCCGCTCGCTTTGCAGCAGTTCCTCGTTCATCGATGACGCGGCCCTGCGTGCCCGGACCCTGCCCGTGGCCAGGAGCCACGAGAGGGTCGCGAGCAGCAGGCTGCAGGCCACGCCGGCGAGCGTGAGGTAGAGCGGGTGCTGGTCGTCGCGCCAGGTCGCGAATCCCGGCGGCGCGCGAAGCTCCATGTCCCACTGCCGTCCGCCGAAAACGAGCCTGCCGGTCGACGCGATGTCACCCGGGCCGGCCGGGGTGGAGCCGCCCTGCGCGGGGGCGATGCCGTAGAGGAGCTGCCGGCGGGGTGCGTCGGTGCTGTCGTAGACGCGGACTTCGAATCGCGCGCCCGAATCGCCGAAGTCCTGGCCCATGATCACGGCCATCATCTCGTACATGCAGACCTGCGTGAACAGCCAACCCGAGGCGCGGCCGCGCGGGCCGGCCGCATTCCCGAGGGCGCGCACTTCGTAGAACGGCATGTACAGCGAGAAGCCCGGCGATCCCGGGTCGTTTGGCGCGCGCTTCAGCTGGATCATCCCGGTCATCGCGAGCGACGCGCCGTCGCGGGCCCGGTCCATCGCGTCGTGCCGGGCCGGGTCGGTAAGCATGTCGAAGCCCAGCGAGAGGCCCGTCACGTCCGCCGGGCGCTCCAGGAACAGGATGGGTGCGTAGCTCGGTCGCCTTCCCTCCGGGCGGACCTGGTATTCGATGGCGCCCTCGGCGCGCATCTGCCCCACGAGCCGCGCCAGGTCTTCCTCCTCGACGAGGACGGCGAGGCCGACGCCGCGGATTTCCGGGAAGTGCTTTCCGAGAAGAAGCGAGTCGAGGTAGGCCCGGAACTCGCTGCGCGCGAGCGTGCGGGAGACCGCCGGCAGGGCGGCCGCGCCGCGCAGGAGCTGCTCGAGGGCGGCGAGTCGCTCCTCGACGTGCCGCAGCGTCTCTTCGGCGCGGATCCGGAACGCGTCCCGGCGCGCCCGGTCGGATTCGACTCGCACCTGGTACCAGAAGGCGAAGGTCGCAAGAAGGCACACCGCGAGCACGAGCAGCGCGATCGCGATCGCGTGGCTGCCCTTCTCGGCGGAGTCGAGACGTCTCGCGGCTGGGTCCTGGCGCTTCGACATCATCCTCGATGTTCGCCGAATTCCGCCGGCCGCTCTTGCCGAATCGGGAGGCGGTTGACGTGGATCAAGGCCACGGACGAATCCGCCCCGGGGGCACTCCCGGGGCGGCCGGTCGCGTTGCGATCAGCCCTTCCGGCGGTTGCGCACGAGCCACTCGTCGACGATGGCGACCGTCTCGTCGACCGAGGTGTTGCTCATCCCCTTCTGCGCCGCCACGGCCTGCACGAGCCGGTCGACGCGCTCGATGTTCTGGGCCCCGCCGGCCAGCGCGCGCGCCGCGGAGGAGGGGCTGCCCAGCGTCTGAGCCGCGTTTGCGTACTTCTCGAAGGGCACGAGGTCCGACTCGTCCGCCCCCAGCGTGACGCACAGCTTCACCACCCACTGGTAGACGGCCCGCGAGGCCTCGAGGTCGCCGTGCACCGCCTCCTTGATCGGGCGGATGGCGTCGGCCTGCACGCAACGGTAGTTGCCCGCGAGCAGCATCGCCCACTTGGCGAGCGGCACGAAGACGGAATCGTGCACCTTGAGCTTCACGGGCAGCTCGACCGTGCCGCTGCCGGTGTCGAAGCGCACGGCCTCGATGTCGGCGGCGAGTTCCCGGAGCAGCGCCGTGTGCGCGTCGGACTCGAACCGGGCGGCCTTGAAGTTGGTGGGCAGCCGCACCTGCAGGACGTTCACTTCCTCCTCGGGCGGGCGGAAGGCCTGCGGGTCCGGGCTGCAGAGGGTCACGAGCTTCGGGTCGAAGCCGTCCCACACCGAGGCGTCCGTGTAGCAGTCGAGGCAGCGGTCCGCGTCCACGCCGGGCAGCCGGCGCAGGTAGGGCAGCGGCGGCATGTTCATGATCGACAGGCAGGGCACCCGCGACTTCGCCACGGCCGCGAGCAGCTCGCGCACGCCGGGCGAGCGGAACTGCGGCTCCTGCATGGCGAGCGCCACGAGGTCGTAGTCGGCGGGGTTGATCGCGGCAGGGCCGTCGGCGTCGAGCCTGCCGGGGAGCGCGCGCGAATTGAGCTCCACCAGGCCCTCGCGGCCCTTGACCGGCAGGCGAACGATCGCGCCCTTGGCGTTGATGAGGGCGGCCTCCGCGGGCAGGCAGACGAGCTTCACGGCGTGGCCCGCGGCAGCGAGCTTCACGCCCAAGCGCGACCCGTAGGAAGCGCCCAGGATCAGGATCCTTCTGGCTGGC
>JAABQW010000305.1 GCA_011391275.1 Betaproteobacteria bacterium | reverse complement strand
CGCACCTCGTGCCAGCGCATGGCCCGCGCGTCGAACAGCAGCAGCCGCCCCGCCAGCGTGTCGCCGACGCCCGCGAGGATCTTGATCGCCTCCATCGCCTGCATCGTGCCGATCACGCCGACCAGCGGCGCGAACACCCCCATCGTGGCGCAGCGCTCCTCCTCGCCGTGCGCGTCGGCGGGGAACAGGCAGTGGTAGCAGGCCGAGCCCGGCCGGCGGTGGTCGAAGACCGCCACCTGCCCGTCGAAGCGGATGGCCGCGCCCGACACCAGCGGCACGCGCGCCCGCACGCAGGCCTCGTTGATCGCGTGGCGCGTGGCGAAGTTGTCGGAGCAGTCGAGGACCACGTCGGATTCGCCCGCCAGCGCCCGCAGGCGCGCGGGCGTGAGCCGCTCGGGAAGCGCGGTGACGGCGATCTCCGGGTTGATCGTGGAAAGCGTGGCCGCGGCCGACAGCGCCTTGTTCGTTCCCACCGCGTCGACGCGGTGCACGACCTGGCGCTGGAGGTTCGTGAGGTCGACCGAGTCCCCGTCGGCCACCGTGATCCGGCCCACGCCGCTGGAAGCGAGGTAAAGGAGCGCCCCGGAACCCAGGCCGCCCGCTCCCACGACCAGCGCCCGCGAGGCGAGCAGGCGCTCCTGGGAATCCTCGCCGAAGCCGTCGAGCAGGAGGTGGCGGCTGTAGCGCAGCCGCTGGTTGTCGTCCACGGCGCGTGGCGGCCGGCCGCCCTACTTGGCGACCGCAGCGGTGATCGGCAGCCCCTTGAGGTGCTTCAGTGCCGCGGTGAGTTGCAGGTCTTCCTTCTTGGCGTCGGCGGCGGCCTTTGCGTCGGCGGCTACCCTCGCGTCGGCGGACGCCTTTCCGTCGGCGGCTGCCTTGCCGACGGCCGCGGTCTTCCGTGCAGGCGGCGCGGGTGCCTTCGCTTCCGGCTCCGCCTTGGCGTCGGCTGCGGGCTTGGCGGGCGCGGCCTTCGCATCGCCGGCCCTGGCCTTTTCCTCGTCGCCTTCCAGGTGGCGCTGCAGGTCGGCCTCGCGCATGAAGACGCGCGAGTCGACGGTCGCATCTTCCACGACGACGTCCGGCGCGATGCCCTTGGCCTGGATCGAGCGCCCGTTCGGCGTGTAGTAGCGCGCCGTCGTGAGCTTCACCGCCTGGTTGTTGGGCAGCGGCAGGATGGTCTGCACGGAGCCCTTGCCGAAGGTCTGCGTGCCGATGACGGTGGCGCGCTTGTGGTCCTGCAGGGCGCCGGCGACGATCTCGGAGGCCGAGGCCGACGCGCCGTTCACGAGGACCACCAGCGGGACCGTCTTGGCCGCCGCAGGCAGCTTGGCGAGGTAGTCCTCGCGGAAGCTGCCGCGGACGTAGTTCTCGCGGCTGGCGGTGAGGCGCATCTTCGCGTCCTCCGTTCGCCCGTCGGTGTACACGACGAGTGCGTTCCTGGGCAGGAACGCGGCGGAAACGGCGACGGCCGAGTTGAGCAGCCCGCCCGGGTTCATGCGCAGGTCGATCACCAGGCCCTTGAGGTCGCCGTTGGCCTGCTTGTAGAGGTCGTTCACCGCCGTCACCAGGTTCTCGCCCGTGTGCTCCTGGAACTGCGTGACGCGCACCAGGCCGTAGCCCGGCTCGAGCATGCGCGCCTTCACGCTCTTCACGCGGATCACGTCGCGCCTGAGCTTGTAGTCCATGGGAGCGGGCTCGCCCTTGCGCATCACCGTGAGGACGACCTCCGTGTTCGGCTTGCCGCGCATCTTCTTCACGGCATCGTTGAGACTGAGGCCCTTCAGGCTCACGCCGTCGAGCTTGATGATGAGGTCTCCCGCCAGGATGCCGGCGCGGTGCGCGGGCGTGTCCTCGATGGGGGCGACAACCTTCACGAAGCCGTCCTCGGCGCCGACCTCGATGCCCAGGCCGCCGAACTCGCCCTGGGTGCCGACCTGCAGGTCCTTGTACGCGTCCTGGTCCAGGAAGGCCGAGTGCGGGTCGAGCCCGGTGAGCATCCCGTTGATGGCTTCCTTGAGGAGCTTCTTGTCCTCGACCGGCTCCACGTAGTCGTTCTTGATGCGGCCGAACACCTCGGAGAAGAGGCGCAGGTCGTCGACGGGCAGCTGGATCGTGGTGGCCTGGCGGTCGGCGACCGCGGACAGGTGCAGGCTCGCAGCCACGCCAAGCGCGGCCCCGAGTACCACCAAGCCGACCTGCTGAAGTCTGCTGCTCATTTTCGCCACCTCGTGGTGATTCGGGACAAAGCCGCGGCCGGATATGCGCCCCGCCTTCCTCCCGGAAGGCTCAACGCGCTACCCAGCGCATCGGATCGAACGGTTTTCCGTCGTGCCGCAACTCAAAGTATAGACCGGATTCCCCGGCGCCCCCCGAAGAGCCCACCTGCGCCACGGCGTCGCCGCCCTTCACGCCGTCGCCCACCTGGCGCAGCAACCCTTCGTTGTACCCGTACAGGCTCATGTAGCCGCCCCCGTGGTCCAGGATGAGCAGGTTGCCGAAGCCGCGCAGCCAGTCCGCGTAGACCACCCGGCCGTCCGCCACGGCGCGCACGAACTCGCCGATGGCCGCCCGGATGAAGAGGCCCCGCCACGTGACGCCGCCCTCTTCCCGTGGACTGCCGTAGCGGCTCGCGAGTTCCCCCCGCACCGGCAGCTTGAGCTTGCCTTTCAGGGTCGGGAACGCCCGGTCCGACAGCGAGGCGTCCGCGACCTCGTCCACCGGCGTGCCCTTGCGACGCTCGGCCGGGGCCTTGCCGGCATCGCGTTCCCGCGACTTCTGCGCCTCGCGCTCGCGGGATTTCTGGGCTTCGCGCGCCGCCAGTGCGCGGGCGATCTCCTGGACCAGGCGCGTCAGCCGTTCCTCGTCCCGCTTGAGGCGGCCGATCTCGCGCTTGTTCTTTTCCACCTGCCCCGCCACGCGCTTGAGGGCGGCGGCCCGGGCCGCGCGTTCCTGCTCGAGCCGCTGCGACTCGCGCGCCTGCGCCGCCTGGTTCTCCGCGATCGCTGCGCGCTTCTCCCGGGCCTGCGACTCCAGGGCGGCCACCTCGGCCGCGCCGCGTTGCAGGGCGGCGAGCGTCTCGGCGCGCGCGCGCTGCACGTAGCCGAAGTAGGCGAGGTGGCGTGTCAGCGTGGCGAGGTCCTTGCCCTCGAGGATGAGGCGCAGCCGGTCCTGGCCGCCCTGCTCGTATTGAAGCCGAAGAAGCTTCTCCGCGAGCGCGCGCTGGCCCGCGATGTCCTGCCGGGCGCGCTCGCCCTGCCGGCGCAGGTCGCCGAGCTGCGTCTCGAGGGCCCGGTTTGCCTCGCCGAGCTCGAAGAGCGCGCGGTTGGCCTCGCTCACCGCCCTTTCGGAAGCCTTGAGGGCGTCGGCCGCCTCTCCCCGCGACTCCTCGGCCTGCGCGAGATCCTTCTCGAGCCGCTCGATGCGGCTGCGCAGCTGGCGCAGGTCTTCCTCGGAGGCGGCCGCGGGTGCGGCCCTGGCCCGCGCCTCCGCGGCGCCGGGGGCCGGGCCCGACGCGAGCGCGATGCCGACGGCAAGGGCGGCCGCAACGCGCCGCGCCCGCATCCCCTACCTGGCCTTGCCCTGGCTCGCGACCGCCGCGGCGGCCTTCGCGACCGCCTCCGGGTCGCCGAGGTAATAGTGGCGCAGGGGGCGAAGCGCGTCGTCGAGCTCGTAGACGAGCGGGACCGCGGTGGGGATGTTGAGCCCGACGATTTCCGCGTCGGAGACGCCGTCGAAGTACTTCACGAGGGCCCGCAGGCTGTTGCCGTGCGCCGCCACGAGCACCCGCTCGCCCGCGGCGACGCGCGGCGCGATGCGGTCCTGCCAGCAGGGGACGACGCGGGCCACGGTGTCCTTCAGGCACTCCGTGCGCGGCACGCGGGCGCCCAGCCCCGCATAGCGCCGGTCGCGGGCGGCATCGCGCTCGTCGCCTGCCGGCAGCTCCGGAGGCGGCGTGTCGTAGCTGCGGCGCCAGACCAGCACCTGGTCCTCGCCGAACTTCTTCGCAGTCTCCGCCTTGTTCAGGCCCTGGAGGCCGCCGTAATGGCGCTCGTTCAGCCTCCAGTCCTTCTCGACCGGCAGCCACAGGCGGTCCATCTCCTCGAGCGCGAGGTTGAGCGTGCGTATCGCCCGCTTGAGGACCGAGGTGATGGCGACGTCGAAGTCGTAGCCCTCCGCGGCGAGGAGGCGGCCGGCGGCGCGCGCCTCCTCCACGCCCTGCGCGGAAAGGTCGACGTCGGTCCATCCCGTGAAACGGTTTTCCTTGTTCCAGATGCTTTCGCCGTGGCGGATGAGGACGAGCTTTTTCATGGCTTTCGTGGCAGGATCGCGGGTCGGTCCCATGTTATCAAACCGGCAGACGCCAAACGCTCGAAGCGAATTCCTCGCGGGTTGCCGCGACATCGCGCCCGTCCTCGTCGGGACCGTTCCGTTCGGTTTCGTGGCCGGCGTGGCCGCGGTCGGCGCCGGGATGACGCCAGCCCAGGGCATCGCGCTTTCCTTCGTCGCCTTCTCGGGCATCGCACAGCTCGTCGTCGCGCAGCTCGTCGCGGCCCAGTCGCCCGCCATCGTGACGCTCGCCGCCGTGCTGGTGGTGAGCCTGCGCTTCCTGATGTACAGCGCCGCGCTGTCCCCGCACCTCGCCCACCTGCCGAACCGCTGGCGCGTCCCGCTCGCCTACCTCATGACCGACCAGGGATTCGCGATGGGCACCCAGCACTACGGGAAGGCGGGCGACCGGTACCACCGCCACTGGCACCTGCTGGGGATGGGCCTCACCCTCTACGTGGTCTGGCAGGCCGCGGTGGTCGCCGGGGCGATCGCCGGGGCACAGGTGCCCGCGTCCTGGTCGCTGGACTTCGTGGTGACGCTCTCGTTCCTGGTCCTCCTCGTCCCCGCATTGCGCACGCGCGCCGACCTCGCCGCCGCCACGGTCGCCGGTGCCGTGGCCCTCGTGGCGGCGGGCCTGCCGTACAAGCTCGCCCTGGTGGTCGCCTCGCTCGCGGGCATCGGCGCGGGCGTGATCGTCGAAAGGGGGCACAGGCGGTGAGCGAATGGCTGGTGATCCTGGGCGCAGGCGCCGTGACCTTCCTCACGCGCGCCTCGTTCATCGTGTTCGCGGACCCGCACAAGTTTCCCCACGCCTTCCGCGTGGCCCTCGCGTTCGTGCCCGCCTCGGTGCTCGCCGCCATCGTCATCCCGGGCCTCGCGATGCCACATGGCACCGTGGACCTCTCGCTCGCCAACCCGCGGATGCTGGCGGGAGTTGCGGCCGTGGGGGTGGCGCTCAAGGTGAAGAACCCCCTCGTCTCGATCGTGGCGGGCATGGCCGCCCTGTGGGGCCTGCAGGCCCTCGGGGGCTGACGCCGCATCGCGGGTGGCCCGGGGAGGCCGCCGGCTGCTAAAATGCCGGCTTCCCCGCAACCGGTATCCCACCCTGACCCGCCATGGGCGAATTCCTGCTCGACAATCTTGCGCTCGTCGCCCTCTTCGTCGCGAGCGGCGCGCTCCTCCTCTGGCCCGAACTCTCGCGATTCGCGGGCGGCGCCAATTCCGTGGGCACGCTCGAAGCCACGCGCCTCATGAACCAGCCCGGCGCCCTTGTGCTGGACGTGCGCGAGGACGCCGAGTTCGCGGCCGGCCACCTGCCCCGCGCGCGCCACATCCCCCTCGGCCAGCTTTCCGGGCGCGTCGGCGAGATCGCCAGGTTCAAGGAGAAGCCGGTGATCGTCACCTGCCGCAGCGGCGCCCGCTCGGGCTCGGCCTGCCGCGCGCTGAAGAACGCCGGTTTCACGCAGGTCTACAACCTCAAGGGCGGCGTGGGCGCGTGGTCCCAGGCGAACCTGCCGGTGGAGCGCTAGCGCCATGGCCAGGGTCCTGATGTACTCGACCGGCGTCTGCCCGTACTGCGTGATGGCCGAACGGCTGCTCCGCTCGAAGGGCGTGGCCGACATCGAGAAGGTCCGCGTGGACCTCGATCCGGCGCGCCGCGAGGAGATGATGAGCCGCACCGGCCGGCGCACCGTCCCGCAGATCTACATCGGCGACCGCCACGTCGGCGGCTACGACGACCTCGCCGCCCTCGACCACGCGGGCGGCCTCGATCCCCTGCTCGCCGCCTGACCGCGCGCGGGCCCACCCTGAATCCAACCGAAGGAAGCGCCATGAGCGACGCCCAGAACCAGCCCGTCTTTTCGATCGAGAAGCTCTACGTGAAGGACATCTCGCTCGAGATTCCCAACGCCCCGCAGGTGTTCCTCGAGCGCGAGGCCCCGCAGGTCGACATCCAGCTGCACCACGAGTCCCAGCCCATCGAGGACGGCGTGTACCAGACGCTGCTCACCGTGACCGTCACCGCCAAGGTGAAGGAAAAGACGCTCTTCCTCGCCGAAGTGGGCCAGGCCGGCATCTTCGTGATCCGCAACATCCCGCCGGCCGACCTCGAGCCGGTGCTCGGCATCGCCTGCCCGAACATCCTCTACCCGTACGTGCGCGAGGTGATCTCCGACGTGGTCACGCGCGCCGGCTTCCCCCCGGTCGTGCTCTCGCCCGTCAACTTCGAGGCGCTCTTCCAGGCGCAGAAGCAGGCGCAGGCCGAGCAGCAGCAGCCGGCCTCGCCGATCATCCAGGCCACGCACTGACGGCCTCCATGCGCGCCGCGGCGGCACTGCTGGCGGGGCTCGCCGCGTTCTCCGCGGCGGCCGCCGAGTACCGGTCGCTCGGCGAGCGGGCCGCCGTCCTCTACGACGCGCCGTCGCTCAAGGCCGACCGGATCTTCGTCGCGAGCCGCGGCTACCCCTTCGAGGTGCTGGTGAAGCTGGACCAGTGGACTAAGGTGCGGGACGCGGGCGGCGAAGTCGCCTGGGTCGAGAACAAGTCGCTGGGAGAGCGCCGCAACGCGGCGGTCAGCGTGCCGGTGGCGGACATCCGCGCATTGCCGGACGCGGGTTCGGCGATCGTCTTCGAGGCCTACAAGCAGGTCCTGCTCGAGGTGATCGAGCCCCCGGCCGGCGGCTGGGTGAAGGTGCGTCACCGCGACGGGCAGGAGGGCTTCGCCCGCATCGCCCATCTCTGGGGCGTCTGAGGCTGCCATGAGGATCGCGGTCCTCGGCGCAGGGGCCTGGGGGTCGGCGCTGGCGGTTTCGCTCGCCTCCTCCGGCCACGAAGTGGCCCTGTGGGCGCGCAACCCCGCCGATTGCGAGGCGATCGACCGCACGCGCGCCAGCCGGTCGCTCCCCGAGGTCCTGATTCCCGAGGCGGTCCGCGTCGAATCCGGCCTCGGCGCGGCGCTTGCCGGAGCCGACCTCGTCATCGTCGCCACGGCCACGGCGGGCCTGCGCGCCACCGCCACGGCGGTCGGCCGCCACATGGCCGCCCCGAAGCTGCTGTGGGCCTGCAAGGGCTTCGAGCAGGACACGCACGAGCTTCCCCACGAAGTCGTTGCCGGGGTCCTTCCCGCCGCGCGGCTGACCGGCGTGCTTTCCGGGCCCAGCTTCGCGCTGGAGGTGGCGCGCGGGCAGCCCACCGCGATCGTGCTCGCCTCGCGCGACGGCGACTTCGCCGCCGCGACCGCCGCGCAACTCAACAGCGCCCGCCTGCGGATCTACTCCAGCGCCGACCTGGTCGGCGTGGAACTGGGCGGCGCCGTGAAGAACGTGATCGCGATCGCGGCGGGCATCGCGGACGGGCTCTCGCTCGGTCGCAACGCGCGCGCGGCACTGGTCACGCGCGGGCTCGCGGAAATCGTGCGGCTCGGGGTCGCGATGGGCGGGCAGCCCGAGACCTTCATGGGCCTGGCCGGGCTGGGCGACCTGGTGCTCACCTGCACGGGCGACCTCTCGCGCAACCGCGACGTGGGCCTGCGGCTCGCGAAGGGGCAGGCGCTCGACGATATCCTGCGTGAGCTGGGGCACGTGGCCGAAGGCGTGCAGTCGGCCACATCGGTGCGCGACCTTGCCCGCGCCAAGGGAGTCGAGATGCCGATCACGGAGGCGGTGAGCGGCGTGTTGTTCGATGGGCGGTCGCCCGCGGACGCGGTTCGCCAGCTTCTTGCGCGGGACCCCAAGCCCGAGTAGCCCGGTCCGCCCGGGTTCAGTCGTTGCGTTTCACCACTGGAATCTCGACGCGCGTCGCCTCCCGGATGATCACCTCGACACGGGATTCCTGCCGCTCGCCGGCATCCCACGGAAGCGGCAGCGTCTCGTTGAGGACCCGGATGACGTGCGGCCCCGGCGCGACGAACGGAAACACGAACCGGCCCTGGGAATCGGTCCGTACCGCATAGCGGCCATCGAGATGGACCGTGACCCCGGCGGCGCCCGGCTCGCCTGCTTCCTGCGTATCGCTGCGGTTGCCGTCCAGGAAGACCACACCTTCGATGCTTCCGCCTCCCGCGCCCGGCGGTCCGCCGAGGGGTATCAACCGGCTGCCGGCGCTCTCCTCGTATCGCAGCACCAGGAAGTAGGAACGCGAATCGGTGGGAAAGAGATCCGGCACAGGCGGCGGCGCCAGGGGGTCGATGGGCGGCAGCGACAGCTGTCGGCCCCGGGAGTAGAGGAAGTTGGCCTCGATCGACCAGTTCCGGTCGACCCGCCACAGGACGTTCAGGTTGGCGCCCGAGCTGCGCGTGCCGTCCTCGCGGCGCTCCGTGCTCGCGTTGCCCATGAGCTTGATGTCGTTTCCCACGGGAGCGGAGAGCGAGACCGCCGCGCCCCACAACGAGCCGGTCGCTTCCTCGCCGGACTCGCGCCCTGTGGTGAGGGTCGTGTTGAGCGACCAGCCCTGGGGCAGGCTCCACGCGTGGTCGAGGCCGAGCCGCCGGGTGCGCAGCCCGCGATTGCTCGTGCCGTCCAGACGAATCCCGCTGAATCCCCATTCGTTCTGCTGGCGAACATCAACGTAGGCGGAACCCGCCCGGCCGCCGAAATCCCGGAACGACCCGCCGCCGCCGAGGGTCAGCGAGCGGCTCCATCGCCACCTGCCATTGGCCGACACGTAGACACCGCTGTCATCGGGGCGGGAAATCGAGCGCAGGGCGTCGACGTTCGCCTCGGCCGACCACTGCCGCGTGCGCCATGCGCCACGCACGAACGCGCCCTCGGTGTCGTTCGACATGCCCTCGCCGGACCAGCTCAGCCGGGGATCGAGGCGAAAGAACCCCCAGCCGTAGAGCGAGGGACCGCGCTTCCATTCCCCCTCGACCCAGACGCCGCGGCGAGTGTCGGATGTCTCGGTCGAGCGGGTCGAGACGGCGTTGGCCTGGATCGTGTGCGCGCCCGCTTCGGCCCGCAGCGCGACGTGCGTTGAATCGCCGTCCATGGCACCCGCGGGGTTCGAGAAGCTCGAGATGCCGTAGGCGGCCTCGTGGCGGATGGCGGCGTCCCAGGACGAGGAGCCGGTCTGCGCCGCGATCGAGGCGAGCGACCCCTGCCTGGCTCGAAAGCCGGCAACGGGATAGCCCTCGAGCAGTCCGGGCGTGCCGGCGCTCGCCATGACCTGTGTCCTGAGCGCCTCGTTCAGCCACTCCGTCGTCGCGCCGCGCGTGTACTGGGACGGGACGAACACTCGCGAAGGCATTCGCATGAGGCCCGGGGTCAGGGAACTGGTGATCCCGATCTCGTTGTTGACCATCCAGCCGCCATCCACGGGCAGCCCCCGTTGCCGCAGGGTGAAGGCCGTCCGGCTCTCGTCGGGCGCGAAATTCGCGTCGATGGAGAGCGTGCCGTGGTTCGGCGTGTCGATGGCGCCCGCGACCGTGAAGCCGACGGAGCGGCCGCTACCCTCGAAGGGCTGCGTGCCGAGTCTCGTCTCCAGCCGCAGGAAGCGCGGCCAGCCGGCACGAACGTATTCCCGTTCATCCTCGGATTCCAGCGGGTCCTGCGGCGCAATGCCCTCGATGACGCGATCGACGTACTCCGGCGCCGGGGGCTGGTCGCCGTTACGCGGCTTCGTCGAGGTGAGACGGACCTGTGCGTCCGCAGATGAGAAACCCATCGCGACGGACAGGATCGCCGCCCACCTCAAGGCTCGAAGCGCAGGTCGAGAGGCTCGCGGCTCTTGCCCCATTCCAGGTTGCCTTTGACGGTCAGCGGATAGCGGATGGCGGGCGGCGGCTTGCCGTCCTCGGCAGTGACAATCAGCGCGATCTTGCGCGTGACGCCCGGGAGGATCGGAGCCGAGTCCGGCGACAGCTCGAACTCCTTGCCGTCCGCGTCCTTCCCGAGAACGTAGCCGTCGAGGCGCCCGGTCGCGTCGCCCTGGTTGGATACCTCGATCATGGGGACGAGTCCCGCCCCGGACTTCTCGAGGCTCGACTTGCCGATCACCAGCTTCGGGGCAACGTCGCCCACCGTCACGTACGCGATCACGCCGATGCGTCCGGCAACAGGAAACGAGAACGGACCCTGCGCGATCCTGGTGGTATCGAGTCCCTCGATCATCACCGCGAAGCGGCATTCCCGGGCCGGCGTCCCCGCCGGTGGCGTGATCTCGATCCGGAAACGGTAGCGCCCATTCGGTGCGATGGTCAGCTCGCGCCGCTCGAGCGCAACCCAGGGACGGCAGCTGCCCGGCGCCAGTTCATTGCTGAAATCCACCGTCCCGCCCTCCTTCAGCGTCCAGTCGTTGGTATAGAGGCGGAAGCGGCCGGTCGCGCGGCCCACGTGATGGAACTCGATCACGTGGCGCTTCGGCTCCCCGGCCTTGGCGCTCGCCTCCAGGCGGGGCGGCGAGACATAGAGGGCGAACTCCTGGGCGACGGCCGATGCCGGCAGCACGAGCAATGCGGCCAGGACGACGGAACCCGCCGGGCACGCTATCCGGCGCGCGGGGGAAAGGTGACGGATGTTGGGGCGCATGGGGGCTATGGCGTGTCCAGCTCGAAGTGAAACGCGACGCGCTGCGTTTCGGTGGTCATCTGGCGGGCATCGGTCGTCAGTCGCACCCTGAGACTGTCTTCCAGGTAGGGCCCGGGAATCCGGCCCGAGAAGACGAGCGCGCGCTCCCCGGTGACGATCCTTCCTCCCAGAAGGCGGCCCTGCGTCCGCCACTGCGCCGTCACCGGCCCGCCGGCATCGACGGGCAGGACCATGAAGATGCGGCCCTGCCGGCCGGCCCAGGCCTTCGTGTCGATGCGAACCTCCACGCGGACATCCATGTGGACGGTGTTGATGGTTGATCGCAGGGAGCCGGGCGCCCACTCCCAGTACGCGTTCGGGGGGAACACCTGGCTCGCCGAGTCGTCCAGCCGGACGGTTTCCGCCCGGCATGCCCCGGCGTGCAGCGACAGCCCGATGAGCACGACCACGGCGAGGCGGGCGAGGTTCACGGCGCCGACAGCGTGTAGGTCACCTGCGCGGTGTAGGTCCCCTCGGGCCGGATTGCGGTATTCGCGAAGGAGAACGTGTGGCAATTCTCGCGAAGGGAGCCCTGGGCGACGTTCGTGAGGAACTGGGTTCCGGTCGCGAACGTCCCCGCCGGTATCGCGGTGGGATTGGGATCGCCGCCCAGGGCGGAAACCGTCCAGCTGATCTCGCCGATCGGTATGTTGTCGCCGTTCAGGTTGGTGAGGTTGGCCGGCGCCGTCACCTGGAGACGGGCGTTGGCGGGCTGCGTATTCGTGCGACGCTGGTAGGCGGCACCGACGTATACCTGCGTCGGAGGGGTGCACACGGTGAAGCCGTCGTAGGGGCTCGTGGACTGCGTGCTGTTGCTGGTCATGGTGAGCGGGCCGGTGCCGACCTGTGCCGCGGGAACCGATACGCTCACCGTATTGATCGTGGCGTTGTTCTGCCACATGGCCCCCGCCCCGTTCCCCACCATCATGAAGACCCGCGCGGGGTTGTTGGTGCCGAGTCCCGTGATGATCCACGCGTCCGCGGCGAGCGGCACGACGCCGAGGACCGCCGCGAGGGTGGCCCTGAATCGCAGACTGCGGACGAGCGGGCGTGGCATGGCTTCGATCTTCTCAGATACCGTGGCCGCCGGCTATTCGACGCTTCTGGCCGGCTCTGGGGAGGCGGCGATCCACGCCTCCGGGGATTTGCTTCGGAAAGCTGCCGGTCAGGGCAGCGTGGCGGTGTAGGTCACCTGGCCCTGGTTGAGAACCGTTCCGCCATAGGTGCCTTCGGGAACCAGCGCCGCATTCGCATAGGAAAAAGTCCAGTTCGCGGTCTGGTTGTAGATCCGCCCGGTGGCCGCCAGGTTCACTGCGGTGCCGAGTCCCGACGCCGCGAAAGCGGGGTGGCCCAGGGCGGGGTTGCTCGAAGTCGCCGTGATCGTCGTGTAGGCGATCTGGTCGCCCGAAGCATTGAGGAGCGGGCCCGGGGTGTTCGAGTTCAGGGTGACGTTGCCGCCGTTGCCCGTCACGCGCACGGCTACCGTGCCCGAGGTCGGCGCTACGGCGCCGGGGGTGATGGCCTCGGTGGGCGTCAGCGACCAGGTCACGGTATCGGTCGTGCCGTCGTCGGTGGGAAAGGAACC
>JAABQW010000304.1 GCA_011391275.1 Betaproteobacteria bacterium | reverse complement strand
ATCGACGTGGTGTTCGGCAGCTGGCACGGCCTCTTCGCCGCGCCGGGCCTGCGCCCCTCGCAGCGCGACGAGCTGCTCGCGCGGGTGAAGGCCGCCACCGCCGCGCCCGCGTGGCAGGCGCTGCTCGCCGAGCGCGGCTGGACGCCGGTGTACATGCACGGCTCCGACTACGCGCGCTTCCTGGACGAGGAATCGCGCAGCGCCGGCTTCCTCGCGGGCACGGTCGGCCTGCGCAAGCGCCGCTAGCGCCGCTTGCCGGCGCGCGTCACCGGCAGGTGGATGGTGGGGTCGTTCTTGACCTCCTCGATCACGGCGAAGGTGTGCGTCTCGCGCACCGCGGGCAACTCCACCAGCACCTTGGTGAGCACGTCGCGGTAGACCGCCATGTTCTCGACGCGCACCTTGATGAGGTAGTCGAATCCGCCCGCGACCATGTGGCACTCGACGATCTCGGGGATGCCGGCTACCGCGGCTGCGAAACGCTTGAACGCGTCGCTCGTCGTGCGGTCGAGCTTGATCTCGACGAAGACGACCATGGCCTGCCCCAGGCGCGCGGGGTCGAGGATGGCCCGGTAGCCCTGGATGTAGCCGGCCTGCTCCAGGCCGCGCACGCGCACCAGGCAGGCCGCCGGGCTCAGGTGGCAGCGGCCGGCCAGCTCCACGTTGGTGATGCGCCCGTTCCTCTGCAATTCCGCCATGATGCGGCGATCGGTGGAATCGATCGTTCGGTCCTGCATCGCTTTGACAGTCATATCTTCGTTCTTTCTGCTTCGCGGCCGACTATTCTACGTCCAGCCGGGGCGAATACGAGACGACATCCCGCGGGGTGCATGGTAGGCTTTTCGCCCCATGACGACCGCATTCGACGCCCCGCCGCCCGCCCCCCGCCTCTCGCGTCCCGGCTCGCCGCTTCGCGAGGCCATCACCGCCGCCTGCCGGCTTCCCGAGGCGGATGCGGTGGCGCCCCTGCGCGCCGCCGCCACCTTCGACGCGGCCGCCGCCGCGCGCATCCACGCCCGTGCCGGCGCCCTGGTGGCCCGCGTGCGCGCCGAGCGCTCCGGCGCCTCGGGCGTGGACGCGCTGATGAGCGAGTTCGACCTCTCCTCGGAGGAAGGCATCGCGCTCATGTGCCTCGCGGAGGCGTTGCTGCGCATCCCCGATGCCGGCACTGCGGACCGGCTCATCCGCGACAAGCTCTCGCGCGGCGACTGGCGGTCCCACGTCGGCGGCAGCGAGTCGCTCTTCGTGAACGCCGCCTGCTGGGGTCTCGTCGTCTCCGGGGCGCTGGCGCGCGCCGAGCCCCGGCCCAAGGGCCTCGACGGCGCCCTCACCTCCCTCCTCGGCCGGGTGGGCGAGCCGGTGATCCGCGCGGCGACGAAGGCCGCCATGGGCTACCTCGGCTCGCAGTTCGTGCTGGGCGAGACGATCGACGAGGCGCTGGGCCGCGCCCGCCGCAAGGAGGAGCGCGGCTACCGCCACTCCTTCGACATGCTGGGGGAAGCGTCGATGACGCGCGCCGATGCCGCGCACTACCGGGAGATCTACCTCGCGGCCATCGACGCCGTGGGGCGCTCCTCGGCCGGGCGCGGCATCTACGCGGGTCCCGGGGTGTCGGTGAAGCTCTCGGCGCTGCACCCGCGCTATTCGCGCGCCAAGCACGAGCGCGTGATGAGCGAGCTCCTGCCTTGCGTGAAGGAGCTGGCGGTGCGCGCCAAGGCGCGCGACATCGGCCTCACCATCGACGCCGAGGAAGCCGACCGGCTCGAGATCTCCCTCGACCTCCTGGAAGCGCTGGCGCTCGACCCCGACCTCGCCGGCTGGAACGGGCTGGGCTTCGTGATCCAGACGGTGCAGAAGCGCTGCGCTCCGGTGACCGACTGGGTGCTCGACCTCGCGCGGCGCAGTTCCCGGCGCCTCATGGTGCGCCTCGTGAAGGGCGCCTACTGGGATTCGGAGGTGAAGCGCGCGCAGGTGGCCGGCCACGCCGACTACCCGGTGTTCACGCGCAAGAGCCACACCGACATCGCCTACCTCGCCTGCGCCGCGAAGCTGCTCGCGGAGCCGGGCCTCGCCTACGCGCAGTTCGCCACCCACAATGCCGCCACCCTGTGCCAGGTCGCGGAGATCGCCGGGAACCATCGCGACTTCGAGTTCCAGTGCCTGCACGGCATGGGCGAGACGCTCTACGACCAGGTCGTGGGCTCTCCGGAATTCGGCCTCCCCTGCCGCATCTACGCGCCCGTCGGCACGCACGAGACGCTGCTCGCCTATTTGGTGCGCCGGCTCCTGGAGAACGGCGCCAACTCCTCCTTCGTGAACCAGATCGTCGACCCGGCGGTGCCGCTCGAGCGGCTCCTGGAGGACCCGGTGGCGACCGCCGGGCCCTTCGGCGGCAGCCCGCACCCGCGCGTGCCGGTGCCGCCCGCCCTCTACCCCGACCGCCGCAACTCCGCGGGCATCGACCTCACCGACGAGCATGCCCTGGCCGCGCTTGAAACGGCACTCGCCGCAGCGGCGCAGGAGCGCTGGACCGCCGCGCCGCTCATCGGCGACACCTCCACGCCCGCGGGCGACGCCGTGCCCGTCCGCAGCCCGGCCGACACGCGCATCGTGGTGGGCCGCGCGGTCGACGCCACCGCGGCCGACGTGGACCGGGCGCTGGAGATCGCGAGCCGCGCCGACGCGTGGCGGGCCACGCCGCCGGAAGACCGCGCGAAGCTCCTCGAACGCGCCGCGGACCGGCTGGAGGAAAACGCCGCCCGCCTCATCCACCTCGCGGTCCACGAAGCGGGCAAGACCCTGTCCAACGCAGTGGGCGAGGTGCGCGAGGCCGTCGACTTCTGCCGCTACTACGCGCTGCGCGCGCGCGAGGAGAACCCCGGCGCCGCGCTCGGCGTGGTGGCCTGCATCAGCCCGTGGAACTTCCCGCTGGCGATCTTCCTCGGGCAGGTGGCGGCGGCGCTGGCGGCCGGCAATGCCGTCGTCGCGAAGCCCGCGGAGCAGACGCCGCTCATCGCGGCAGAGGCCATGCGGCTGCTGCGCGAGGCGGGGTTCCCGGCCGACGCCGTCCAGTTCCTGCCCGGGCCCGGCGAGACCGTCGGCGCGCGCCTCGTGGCCGACCCGCGCGTGAACGGCGTGGTGTTCACCGGCTCCACCGAAGTGGCCGAGATCATCCACCGAACCCTCGCCGCCCGCGGCAACGTGCCGCTCGTCGCGGAGACGGGCGGGCAGAACGCGATGGTGGTCGATTCGTCGGCGCTGCCGGAACAGGTGGTGGCCGACGTGCTCGCCTCCGCGTTCGACAGCGCCGGCCAGCGCTGCTCGGCGCTGCGCGTCCTGTACCTGCAGGAGGAGATCGCCGAGCGCGTGCTGGCGATGCTCGCCGGGGCGATGCGCGAACTCGCCGTGGGCGACCCCTCGCGCCTCGCCAACGACGTCGGCCCCATCATCGACGCCCCGGCCAAGGTGGCGATCGAGACCCACCTCGCGCGGCTGGACGGGGCGGCGAAGCTGGTCGCGCGCGCGCCCGCGCCGCAGGCCCCGCATGGCTACTTCGTCGCGCCCGTCGCCTACGAGATCGGCTCGATCGCGAGCCTGGAGCGCGAGGTCTTCGGCCCGGTCCTGCACGTGGTCCGCTTCAAGGGCGGGGAGCTCGCGCGCGTGGCCGACGCCATCAACGCGACCGGCTACGGCCTCACCTTCGGCATCCACAGCCGCCTCGATTCCACCATCGACTTCCTCGTCGGGCGGATCAGTGCCGGGAACGTCTACGTGAACCGCAACGTCGTGGGCGCGGTGGTGGGCGTGCAGCCCTTCGGCGGCGAGGGGAAGTCGGGCACCGGGCCGAAGGCGGGGGGCCCGTTCTCCCTGCGCGCGCTGGCTCGCGAGCCGTCCGGCGACACGGTGCTGCCCGACGTCCAGCCCCCGCCCTGCGAACCGCAAGCGACGGAGGATCCCGCGGGCGCGGCCGACCGCGTGGCGAAGTCCTGCCCGGCGCCCGAAGCCGTCGACCGCCAGGCGATCCTCGCCACCCTTGGGCGCGAGGCCGGCCTTCCCTTCGCGGCCATCGCGAAGGAGGCGTGCCGGGCCATCGACGAAGGACGCGAGCGCGAGCTCGCCGGGCCAACGGGCGAGCGCAACGGCTGGCGGACGCACCCGCGCGGCCTGACGGTGGCACTGGGCGACGTCGGCGGCCATCTCGCGGCGTGGCTCGCGCAGGCGATGGCGGCGGTCGCGGCGGGCAACCCCGTGCTGCTCGTGGCCGATGGCGACGCGGCGCAGGCGGCGCGCGTGGCGGCGTGGGTGCGAAAGGCGGGCTGGCCCGCCATCGCGGCCGCGACCGCGACGACGGCGCAGTGGGCGGCGTTGCCGGCGCTCGCGGCGGTCATGGCGGGAACTCGCGACCAGGCCGTGGCCGCGGCCGTTGCCGTGGCGGCCCGGTCCGGCGCGCGCATTCCCGTCGTCGAGCCCGGCGCCTCGCCGGCGCACTACCCCGTGTGGCGCCTGCAGGTCGAGCGCAGCGTATCGGTGAACACCGTCGCCGCGGGCGGCAACGCGAGCCTGCTCGCGCAGATGGATTGAAGGGATTGAAGGGGACGCTACCCTTCATCCTGGGTCGCGATGGCGCGATCAACGGGATGAAGGGTAGCGTCCCCTTCAATCAGGCCGGCTGGACCTCCGCCAGCAGCCCGCGCTTGGCAAGCATCGGCGTGACGCTGGGGTCGCGGCCGCGGAACGCCCGGTAGGCTTCCGACGGGTCGCGCGAGCCGCCCGAGGAGTACACGTAGCGAAGCAGCCGCTCGGCCACCGCGGGGTCGAAGGGATTGCCTGCCTCGACGAAGGCGCCGTAGCCGTCGGCGTCCAGCACCTCGGCCCACATGTAAACGTAATAGCCGGCGGCATACCCCGCGCTCGCGAACAGGTGCCCGAAGTGCGGCAGGCGGTGGCGCATCACGATCTCGCGCGGCATGCCGATGCGCGCCAGCTCCTCCGTCTCGAACGCGTCGATGTCCACGCCGTCCGGGTCCGTGCGCGCGTGCAGCGCCATGTCCACCAGGGCGCAGGCGGTGTACTCCACGGCCTCGAAGCCCTGGTTGAAGCGCCGCGCCCTCGCCAGCCGCTCCACCAGCTCAGCGGGGATCGGCTCGCCCGTCGCGTGGTGCCGCGCGTGGCGCGCCAGCACCTCGGGCTCGAAGGCCCAGTGCTCGAAGATCTGCGAGGGCAGCTCGACGAAGTCGCGCAGCACCTGCGTGCCCGACAGGCGCTCGTAGGTCACCTGCGAGAGGAGCCCGTGCAGCCCGTGCCCGAACTCGTGGAACAGGGTCCGCACGTCGTCGGCGGACAGGAGCGTGGGCTCTCCCGCCGGCGCCCTGGCGAAGTTGTTGTTGTTGACGATGACCGGCAGCGACTCGCCGTGCGCGCGCGACTGCCAGCGGTAGGCGCTCATCCACGCCCCGCCGCGCTTGGAGGGGCGCGCGAAGTTGTCGCAGAGGAAGAGGCCCACGGGCCTCGCGTCGCGCCCGCGCACCTCGAAGGCGCGCACGTCGGGGTGGTAGCCGCGGATGTCGGGGCGCTCGACGAAGGAGATCCCGAACAGGCGCTGCGCGGTGTCGAAGGCCGCGGCGAGCATGCGGTCCAGCGAGAAGTAGGGCTTCAGCTGCGCGTCGTCGAAGCCGTAGCGGGCCGAGCGCACCTTCTCGGCGTAGTGGCGCCAGTCCCACGGCTCGATCGCGTGCGTCTCGCCCAGCGAGCGCGCCATCTCGGCGAGCGCGCGGCATTCCTCGGCGGCCTTCGCCCTGGCCGGCTCCCACACCTGCTTCAGGAGCCGCGCTACCGCGTCGGGCGTGCCGGCCATGCGGTCGAGAAGCGCGAAATCCGCGTAGTTGGCGTAGCCGTGCAGCCGCGCCTGCTCGTTGCGCAGCGCGAGTATCTCGCGGGCCACGGGATGGTTGTCGCGCTCGCCCGTGTTGCCGCCGCGCCGCACCCAGGCCTTGAACGCCGCCTCGCGCAGGTCGCGGCGGGTGGAGAAGGTGAGGAAGGGAACGATGAGCGAGCGCGACAGCGTGACCACGCCCGGGTGCGCCTCCCCGCTCGCCCGCGCCGCCTCGCCCAGCGCCGCGCGGAGCCACTCCGGCAGCCCCGCAAGGTCGCGCTCATCGCGCAGGGCAAGCCGGTAGCCCGCCTCGTCGGCGAGCACGTTCTGGCTGAAGCGCGTCATGAGCCCCGCCAGCCGCTCCGCGATCTGCGCGTAGCGCGCCCGGGCGTCGCCGGAGAGCCTCGCTCCCTCGAGCACGAAGTCGAGGTGCACGCGCTCGAGGAGCCGGCGTTCCTCCGGCGTGAGCCCCAGCTCGTCGCGCCGCGCGTGGAGCGCGTCGATGCGGCGAAAGAGACCCTCGTGCAGGTGCACGGCGCTGTGGTGCGCGGCAAGGCGCGGCGCCATCTCGCGCTCCACGGCCTGCAGCGCCGGCGAGGTCTCGGACTTGGTGAGGTTCGCGAAGACGAACGCGGCGCGCGTGAAGTCGCCGCCGCTCGCGTCGAAAGCCGCCACGGTGTTCGCGAAGGTGGGGGCCGCGGCGTTGCCCGCGATGGCGTCGAGTTCGGCGCGGTGGCGACGCATGGCCTCCTCGAGTGCGGGCGCGAAGTGCTCCGGCCGGATGCGCTCGAAGGGCGCGAGGCCGAAGGGCGTGTCCCAGGGTTGCAGCAACGGGTTGGCTTCAACGTCGTTCATGGGTTCTTTCCAGTGGGTTGGGCGGCCTCGGCGGCTTCCAGGGCCTCGCGCCAGCGTCGTTGCGGAAGGTAGCCGCGCAGGCGTTCCAGCACCAGCGCGGCCATTTCGTCGGAGATCTCGTGGCCCGCGAACGGGACCACGTCGGCGGTGACGTCGGTGCCCAGGTCCAGCAGGCACCGCGCCGCGGCGATCGTCCGCGAGTAGGGCGTGACGGCGTCCTCCTTGCCGTGGAAGAGGTGCACGGTGGTCTCCCGGGCCGGTTCCGTGGGCAGCGCGTCGAACCAGCCCGCCAGCGCCACCACCCTCGCCGCGCAGGGCGGCACGGCCTTGGTCGATTCGAGGGCCATCGCGGCGCCGCGCGCGAAGCCGAGCACGGCGGTCGCCTCGGCGGCCACGCCCGACTGCGCCTGCCAGCTCGCGATGGCGGCGAGGAAATCCGCCGCCTGGGCCGGCGCGGGCAGCACCACCACGAAGCCTTCCGGGAACGCCGCGGCCAGCCGCCGGCCCAGCGGGGCCAGCACCACCGCGTCGTCCTCGGCGCCATGGAAGAGCACGAAGAGCTGCCGCGCGCCCCCGGCGGGCCTCTGGACGACGATCGAGGCGATCATCGCGACAGGCGCGCCACCAGGCGGTCGTGCAGCGCGGGGTCGCCGCACGCGATGACGGCGCCGCCGTGCTGGGCGCTGCCGCCCTCCCAGGACGTCATGCGCCCGCCCGCGCCCTCGAGGATCGGGATCAGCGCCTGCGTGTCGTAGGGCTTGAGCCCGGACTCGATCACCACGTCCACGAAACCCGAGGCCACCATGCAGTAGGCGTAGCAGTCGCCGCCGTAGCGGACGAGCTGGGCCTCGGCGGCGATGGCCTGGAAGGCCGCGAGTTCCTCCGGCGTGTCGAAGAGCTGCGGGCTGGTGCACATCACGCGCGCCTGGGCGAGGCTCGCGCAGGGGCGCGTCGTCAGCCGCACGCCGTTGCGCCACGCGCCGTCCGCGGTGCCCTCGTAGCGCTCGCCGGTGAAGGGCTGGTTCATCACCCCCAGCACCGGGCGGGTGCCGTCGTTGACCGCGATGAGCGTCCCCCAGAGCGGCAGCCCGGTGATGAAGGCGCGCGTGCCGTCGATCGGGTCGAGGACCCAGGTGTACTCGCCCGCGCCGGCGAAGGACTCTTCCTCCTCGCCCAGGATGCCGTGGTCGGGGTAATGGCGGCGGATGAGGGCGCGCATGGCGCGCTCGGCCGCGCGGTCGCCTTCCGTGACCGGGTCGTAGCGCGCGCCGCCCTTGTTCTCCACGTCGAGCGAAGCGCGGAAGTAAGGCTGGATGGCGACCGCGGCGGCGTCGGCCAGCCGGCCGGCGAACGCGCGGAATTCCTCGATCCTGTCATTCCCGGGTGCCATCCCCCCATTGTAAGGGGTGCGGCGGGGTCAGGCTCCCGGGGCCACTTCCAGCAGCGACTCGCCCGGCTTCACGCGCGTGAAGCGCACCGGCTCGCGGGTGAGCTCGAGCCCGGCCGCGCCGCTCCTCACGACCGTGTAATCGGATCGGGCGGCAGGGCTCGCCTCGGGGAAGTCCTCGCGGAAATGCGCGCCGCGGGAATCCTCGCGGGCGAGTGCGGCCACGGCGATGGCCCGGCTCACGGACACGAGGCTGCCCAGGTTGATCCAGTCGTGCCAGGTCAGGTTGAAGGCGCGGTCGCCGTCGGCCACGCCGCAGCGCGCGAGCTCGTCGCCCATCGCGTCCAGGCGCGCGAGGCCGCGGCGCAGGCCCTCGGCGGTGCGCAGGATCCCGACGTCGTCCCACATGCAGGCGAAGAGTTCCTCGCGCAGCGCCTCGATGTTGCCGGGCTTGCGCGCGAAAGGCGCCTCGTGGGCCGCCACACTCGCGCGGATCGCATCCTCGTCGGGCTCGCGCGCGCCGCCCTGCCCCGCCAGCCATGCCGCCATCGACTCGCCCGCGATGCCGCCGAAGACCGTCGAGTTGGCCACGCCGTTGCCGCCCAGGCGGTTGGCCCCGTGCACGCCGCCCGTGTCCTCGCCCGCGGCGAAGAGCCCCTCGACCTGCGTGGTGCAGTCCGGGCGGAACACGACGCCGCCCATCATGTAGTGCGCGGTGGGCACCACCTCCACCAGCCCCCCCGCGAGGTCGAAGCCGCAGTCGGCGCAGCGCTCGACCATGCCCTTGAACTGGCGCCGCACCTTGTCCGGGCCCAGGTGGTGCATCTGGAGGTAGACGCCGCCGTTGGGCGTCGTGCGCCCGGCGCGCATCTCGCGGAAGATCGACCGCGACACCACGTCGCGCGTGGCGCGCTCGAGGCGGTGGTCGTACTTGTCCATGAAGCGGTTGCGCTCGCCGTCGAGGAGCCAGCCGCCCGACCCGCGCAGGCCCTCCTCGAGCACGGTGCCGGTCATCCGCGTGTCCGGCCCCGCCAGGAGCCCAGTCGGATGGAACTGCACCATCTCCATGTCGCGCAGCCCGAGCCCGGCCCTGAGCGCCATCGCCAGCCCGTCGCAGCTCTTGTCGCCCGAGGGCGTGTGGTAGCGGTACATCGTGGGCCCGCCGCCGGTGGCGAGCAGCACGGCGCGCGCGCGCACGAACACGAACCCGCCCGTGCGCATGTCGATCATGAGCACCCCGGCGATGGCGTCGCCGGCGGGTGTGCGCACCAGTTCCACCGCGCGGTGCTCCTCGAGGCGCCCGATGCCGCGCGCCCAGACCTGTTCCGCCAGGCGGTTGATGATCTCGATGCCGGTGAGGTCGCCCTTGTGCACGGTGCGGTCGAAGGTCTGGCCCGCGAAGGCCTTCTGGTGGACGCTGCCGTCGGGGTTGCGGTCGAAGAAGCAGCCCAGCTCGTTCTCGAGCTCGTGGATGCGCTCGATCGCCCGGGTGACGAGCGTCCAGGCGAGGTCCTGGTCCGGGAGCCACTGGCCGCCCTCGATCGTGTCCATGAAGTGGCGCTCGATGGAGTCCCCCGGCGCCAGCGCCACGTTGTAGCCGCCCTGGACCATGCGCGTGCAGCCGCACTTGCCGAGCAGGCCCTTGACCGCCACGGTGATCGAAAGCGCCGGGTTCGCCTGCTGCGCGTGCAACGCGGCGAAGAGCCCCGCCCCGCCCGAGCCGAGGATGAGGATGTCGGTGTCGACGCGCCGGATCATCGCGCCGTCACGCCCAGGGAGGCGAGCACGGCGGCGCGCCTCGACCGGGCCTCGCTCGCCACGTCGCGGAAGAGGTTGCCGCCGTGGGCGTCCATGCCGACCAGCAGGGGGCCGAAGCCGCGGACGCGGAACTTCCACAGCGACTCCGGGTTCACGTCGTCCAGGTCCACGTCCTCGATGGCCTCGACCCAGGTCGTCTCCAGCGCGGCGGCGCCGCCCACGATCGCCAGGTACGCGCCACCCAGCTCGCGGAAGGCCGCTTGCGAGTCCTCCTGCAGCCCGCCCTTGCCGATGACGAGCCGCACGCCGCACTGCGCCATGAGGGGCCGCGTGAAGCGCTCCATGCGCGCCGAGGTGGTCGTCCCGATGCACACCGGCTCGTAGCCGGCCGGGAAGCGCTCGCTCGGCGCGACCTTGCGCACGTTGGGCGCGGTGTGGATGACGGCGTGGCCGGCAAGGTCGAAGCGCGTCGCGCGGCCGCGGTCGAACATCTCGATCTGCGTCCGGTCGCGGATGCCGAAGAGCGTGCCGTCGAGCGTGACGGTGTCGCCGACCCGGAGGCTGCGCGCCGCTTCCTCGGTGACCGGCATCGTGAAGTCGTGGTGCGCCATGGTCAGGCCTCGTGGCGGACGCCGGCGGGGGTGAGGGTGGCCGTCGCGCGCCGCGCCGCGTGGCACTGCATGTTCACCGCCACCGGGTTCATGGTGATGTGGGTCGCGGCGATCTCCACGTGCACGGCGAAGGCGGTGGAATCGCCGCCGAGGCCCTGCGGGCCCACGCCCAGCCGGTTCACCGCCTGCGTGAGTTCCGCCTCGAGCTTCGCGCCGTCCGCGTCCGCGCAGTGGCTGCCCAGCGGGCGCGAGGTGGCGGCGAGCTTCGCGAGGTGCACGCACAGGTCCGCGGAGCCGCCGATGCCCACGCCCACGATCGTCGGCGGGCAGGTCTTGCCGCCCGCGGCGAGGACGCTGTCGATCACGAACGTCTTCACGGCGTCCAGCCCGTCGGCCGGCACCGCCATGCGCAGGAAGGTGTTGTTTTCCGAGCCGCTCCCCTTGGGCACCATCTCGATGGCGAGCTCCTCGGGCGCCTCGGAGAAGGCGATGTTCACCACCGGGACGCGGATGCCGCAGGACGTGTGCTCGTTCCTGCGCGTGATCGGGTGCACCACGGAGGAGCGCAGCGGATGCTCGACGGTTGCCCGCGCGCAACCGCGCGCGATCGCCGCCTCGAGGTCGACGCCGTCGACCTGGACGTTCCTGCCGATGGTGACGTTGTAGATGGGGATGCCGGTGTCCTGGCAGGTGAGGTTGCGCTGCTCCTCCGCCACCGCGATGTTTGCCACCATCGTGCCGAGCATCTGCCGCGCGCGCGGGTTGGTTTCGGAGCGCGACAGGCGCTCGAAGCCCTGCTTCACGTCATCGGGAAGGATCTTCACCGCGCGGATGTAGAGATCCTTCGCGACTTGCTCCACCGTTGCCAGGTCGACCCGCATGCCCCCGTCCTATGAAAAGAGCGCCAGCGCGAAGCCGAGGCCCGCGACGACGCCGAAGCCCGCCGTGACGGCGATGAGGTTCTTGCGCAGCCCCGACCACGCGCCGAACTCGATGAGCAGCAGGCGCACGCCGCCGGCCGCGTGCAGCGCGAGGAGGATCACCAGCCCCCACTCGCCGAACTTGAAGAGCGGCTGGTCGGCGAAGCGCAGGAAGGCGTCCAGCGCGGCCGCCCCGTGCAGCGCCTGCCCCAGCGCCCAGAAGTGCAGCGGCAGGAAGAGCGCCAGGGCGAGGCCCGACAGCCGGTGCACGAGGAAGGCCCACCACGCCGGATGCGCGCGCGCGCGGAAGTCCGGGCGGCGCGTCATGCGGCGACCAGCGCGAAGACGGCCCGCAGGCCCAGGACCGCGATCGCGAGCGCGAAGGCCGCCGCGAGCGCCCGGGCGGGCCCGGCCCGCAGGCCCAGCCATTCCTGCGCGATGGTCGCGAGCCCGATGGAGGCGTGCACGGCCGCGGCCAGCACGAAGGCGCCGTAGAAGGCGCCCGCCAGCCAGCTGCCGCGCGTGCGCCCGAGGATCTCCGCCGCGCTCAGCCCGCCGCGCACGGCCCAGGCCATGGTGGCCAGGTGCACGAGCACGAAGAGCGCCAGCGCCATCGCGCTCACGCGCTGCCAGTACCAGAGCTTCGCCTCGGTGACCGCGCCGCTCACAGTTCGCCCCGCATCGCGGCCTTCGCCACCAGCCGCTTGAGCCCCGCGATGCCGGCCGTGGGCGCGATCCCCTTCGGGCAGCGCTCGGTGCAGGCGCCCTGCGTGTGGCAGGCGTGGCAGCCGGCGTCGCCCGCCACGGCCCGCAGGCGTTCGCGCCCGGCCGTGTCGCGCTCGTCGTTCACGAGCGTCCACGCGCGGTTGAGCGCGGCGGGGCCGACGAAGGCGGGCCGCCAGGCGACGACGTCGCAGGAGGCGTGGCAGACGCCGCAGCCGATGCACTCGATCCCCGCGTCGGCCGCGACCCGGGCCGCCGAGGCCGGGTCGACGCGCGCGAAGTCGTCGTGGCGCGTGGCCGACCCGGAGAACTGCCCCCTGGCCCGCGCCCAGCGGTCGAAGAAGTCGCGCATGTCCGTCGCC
>JAABQW010000303.1 GCA_011391275.1 Betaproteobacteria bacterium | reverse complement strand
GTGGCCTTCTTCCCCACGATCACCTTCAAGGGCGACAAGTTCGCCTTCGACGGCGACAAGGTGAAGAGCGTCTCGGGCAACCTGACGATGCTCGGCGTGACGAAGCCCGTCACCCTCACGGCCAGCCACTTCAACTGCGCCGACCACCCCATGGCCAAGAAGAAGGCCTGCGGCGGCGACTTCGTCACCACGATCAAGCGCACGGACTTCGGCATGAAATACGCAGTCCCCGCCGTGGCCGATGACGTGACCCTGCGCATCCAGGTCGAGGCGTTCAAGGACTGAGCGGTTGCGGGCCCGGCGCCACGGCGCCGGGTACCCCACGGGGGCCGGTTACGGCCTAGCGCGCTCCGGCCCGCCCGTAGAGCTGCGCCAGCAGGTCCTGGAACGCCGACTGGCGTTCCGGCGGCGTGGCGGCCACGACGCCCTCGCGCTGGAATACCGCGATCAGCTTGCGGGGGATGACGCCGTCCTCGCCGACGATCTCCACGTGCCCCGCAGGCACCACGACGTCCGTGGTGCGGGGTGCGCTGGCGACCGGCGGGTAGCGCTGCTCCTCGAGACTGAAGATGTGATCGCTCTCGACGCACTGGCCGTACTCGCCGCGGCGCCGGCATGTGCCGCGTTCGTCGGTGATGACCTTGAGGTGGCCGCGAACCTGCGACGCGAGGCTGCCCGGCTTGCGGATGAACTCCGAGGCGTACGTGATCTCGTACCAGCTGTCGCCGCTGATGAGCCAGCAGACGAGGTCGTTCACGCCCAGCGTCGCCACGCGCAGGACCGGCACCGCGCACCCGCGCGCCGCGGCAATGCCGGAAAATGGCGCCGACACCGTCACCAGCCGCACATCGACCGGGCGGTCAGGGAGCGGATCGGCGCGATCCGCGACGAGCGCCTTGCGGGCGACGAGGCCGCCGAGGCTGTGGCCGATCACGGTGACTCGCGGCGTCTCGAGATGCTGGGCGAGCGAGGCGACCGCCTGGGCGAGCTGGCCGGAACTCACCATGAGGCTTACCCGGTCGTCGTAGGTGAAGCAGGCGCTTTGCTGGCCGTGGAAGGCGAGCACCTCGGCCAATGACCGGAATCTTCCCGTGGAGCCGTTGCAGCCATGCACGAGGATGTTGACGGGCCGCGTCGGGTCGATCTGCAGCGTGGCGTCAGCGCCGTCGCTGCAGGGCCGCAGCCCCGCCACGCTCACCGCCCGCTGGGCAGAAGGCAGCCGCCCCGGATCGGGGGCCTCGGCGACGTCAGGGCGTTGGGCGGTCGCGCAACCACCCAGGGCGAGTGCGATCAGCAGTGCTTGGAAGGGGTTCATCGTTGCCGGGCACGAATGAGAGCAGTCACCAGTGTATGCGCTTGTCGCGGCGGGGCAAGGCACGTGGGGCCGGCGTGCGCGGCTGCCTTCCTTGCGTGCCGCTCGCCAACCGCACAGAATCAACGCCCATGCTGGCCCCGCACTTCTCCCGCTTCTTCGCCGCCAACCCGGGGCTCCTGCACTTCGCGGCGCACAGCCACCATCCCTGGCCCGACGTCACGCAGGCCGCCCACGCCCGCTACTGGGAGGATTCGGCGACCCTGGCCGACCGCAAGTGGGCGCACGTCTTCGGCACCGTGGTCCCGGCGGCGCAACGGCACGTCGCGCGGCTGCTGTCGCTCTCCGATCCCGGGCAGGTGGCCTTCGCGCCGAACACCCACGAGTTCGTGGCGCGCCTCCATTCCTGCCTCGACTGGTCGCGCCCCGTGCGCGTTCTCGCGAGCGCCCACGAGTTCCACAGTTTCCGGCGGCAGACCCGGCGCCTCGCGGAAACGGGGCGCCTCGCCCTCACCGAGATCGCGGCGGAGCCGTGGGACACCTTCGGCGAGCGCTTCGCCGCGGCCGCGGCTGCGGGAGACTGGGACCTCGTCTGGCTCTCCCACGTCTTCTTCGATTCGGGCTTCGCGGTGCGCGACCTCGAGGCGATCGTCGCCGCCGCACCCGCGTCGGCCGTCGTGGCGATCGACGGTTACCACGCCTTCCACGCGCTGCCCGTGGACCTCTCGCGCATCCACGCCCGCGCCTTCTACCTGGCCGGGGGCTACAAGTACGCGATGTCCGGCGAGGGGGCCTGCTTCCTGGCGATTCCGCCGGGGTGCGAGCTGCGGCCTGTCGACACCGGTTGGTTCGCCTCCTTCGATTCGCTTTCCGGCAGGCCCGGCGAGGCGGTGCCCTACTCCGCCGACGCCTTCCGTTTCTGGGGCTCCACCTTCGACCCGTCCGGCCTCTACCGCTTCGTCGCGGCCATGGACTGGCTCGCGGGCTTGGGCGTCACGGTGGCCGACATCCATGCCCACGCCGTGCGCCTCCAGTCGCGTTTCCTCTCGGGACTCGCCACGCTGGAGCTGCCCCGGCTTCCGGTGGCGAGCCTCGTCCCAACCGCCGGCACCCCGCGCGGAAACTTCCTCGCCTTCGACGTGGACGCGGCCGAAAGCGCCCACGAGCGCCTGGCCGCCCACCGGGTCTACATCGACCGCCGCGACAGGCGCCTTCGCTTCGGCTTCGGGGCCTACCACGACGAGGCGGCGGTCGACGCCCTGCTCGAGGCGGTGGAGGGGGCGCTGCGATAGAATCGAACCCATGAAAACCCTCCGACTCCTTGCCGCCGCGGCCCTCGTGGCCTTGGTACCCCTGGCCGGCGTTGCCGCCCAGCCCTTCCCCGCCAAGCAGATCCGTTTCGTGGTCCCCTACCCGCCCGGCGGGCCGCTGGACGCCGTCGCCCGGCTTCTCGGGCAGAAGATCGCCGCGAGCATCAAGCACCCGGTCGTGGTGGACAACGTCCCGGGCGCGGGCGGCAACATCGGGGCGGGCGTCGTGGCGCGCGCAGCGCCCGACGGCCACACGATCCTCATGGGCGCGGTCGCCACTCACGCGATCAACCCCACGCTCTATCCGAGCATCCCCTACAACGCCGAGAAGGACTTCATCGCCGTCACGCAGGTCGCCACGACGCCCAACGTGCTGGTCGTGAATACGGGCGTCGAAGCGACGACCGTCGCGGAATTCATCAAGCTCGCGAAATCGAAGCCCAACAAGCTCAACTTCGGCTCCGGCAGCACGGGCAGCGCCGGGCACCTCGCCGGCGAGCTCTTCAAGACGATGGCGGGCGTGGACATGGCGCACATCCCGTACAAGGGCGCGGCGGCGGCGATGCAGGACCTGATCGGCGGCCGCGTGGACCTCATGTTCGACAACTTCGCCTCGTCGCTCGCGCAGGTGAAGGGCGGGCGCGTGCGCGCCCTGGCCGTCACCACCGCCAAGCGCACGGCGCTGGCGCCGGAACTGCCGACGATCGCCGAGTCGGGCCTCCCGGGCTTCGACATCAGCACCTGGTTCGGGGTCTTCGTGCCCGCCGGCACGCCGAAGGCCACGGTGGACCGCCTCTACGACGAGTTCGCCAAGGCGCTCAACGCGCCCGACGTTCGCGAGAAGATGTTCGCCCTCGGCGCGGAGCCCGTGGCCAGCCGCCCGGAGGACTTCGCCGCCTTCGTGAAGGCCGAGGCCGCCAAGTACGCGAAGCTCGTCAAGTCCTCGGGCGCGAAGGTCGACTGAGCGCCGCACCCATGGTCCGGCGCCTGGCGTGGTTCCTCACCCTGGCGGGCGCCTTGCCCTTCGTCCTCGCGACCGGCGCGCTCTTCGCGTCGGACGCCTCCAGCGTGCGCGTGCCGGCCATCACGGCGCTCGTGACCTACTCGGCGGTGATCCTGTCCTTCCTGGGCGGGATCGAGTGGGGGCTCGCGATCCGCGACGACGCCGGCAACGAGGCGAGCCGCGCGATCGCGCTGGGCCTGAGCACGGTGTCATCGCTTGCTGCGTGGGCGGTCCTTTGGCTGCCTTCGGCGACCTGGCAGGTAGGAGCCGCGCTGGGCCTCTTCGTCATCGTGTGGGCCGCCGACCAGTGGATGGCGAGCCGCGGGCTGCTGCCGGCGTGGTTCGTCGACCTGCGCACCGCGATCAGCGCGCTGGTCTGCGCGATCCTTGCGCTCGCCCTCTTCCGGCTCTAGCCCGGCCTCAATTGCGGGCCTTGCGCCCCGGCCGCGAGCCCGCAAAGCGCTTCAGCCAGGCGAAGAACTCGCGGTACCAGAGGCGCGAGTTCTGCGGCTTGAGGATCCAGTGGTTCTCGTCGGGGAAGAACACCAGGCGCGCGGGCACGCCCTTCGCCTTGAGGGTGTTGTAGTAGGCGAGGCCCTGCGCGTCGGGCACCCGGTAGTCGAGCAGCCCGTGCATCACGAGCGTGGGCGTCTTCATGCGCTTGGCGCGCGCGCGCGGGCTCTGCCCGTCCACCTTGGCCGGGTCGTCCCAGTAGTTGGCGCCCAGTTCCTTCGGCGTCCAGTACCAGACGTCGTCGGCGAACATCGCCGTCCAGTCGAAGCAGCCCGCGTGGCAGACGTAGGCCTTGTAGCGGTCCGTGTGGCCGTTCATCCAGGCCACCATGTAGCCGCCGTAGCTCCCCCCCGCCGCCAGGAGGCGGTGGCGATCGATGTAGCCGGTTCGCAGCATATGGTCGGTGCCGGCCTCGACGTCCGCGAGTTCGCGCTTGCCCCACTCGCCCGTGATGGACTCGAGGAAGCGCTGCCCGAAGGACGACGAGCCGTGGTAGTTCACGCAGACGACCACGTATCCCTGCGCGGCGAAGACGTGGTTGTTCCAGCGGAAGTGGAAGTTGTCGCCCCAGCTGCTGTGCGGCCCGCCGTGGATGTTGTGCAGCAGCGGCCACTTCTTCTTCGGGTCGAAGTGCGGCGGATGGATGACCCACATCTGCACCTTCTCGCCGTTGAAGCCGCGGATCTCGGTCTCGCGGACCTCCCCGAGGGGAATGCCCGCCATCACGTCGTCGTTGAAGCGGTCGATGCGCCGCTCGCCTCTTTCGGGGTTCGTGCAGAAGACCGCCGGCGGCGTGCTCATGGTGTTGCGCACGTACGCGACCGTATCGCCCGCCACCGCGAAGTCGGTGATCGTGCCGCCCAGGGCCGCGACCTCGGGCGCCTTCTCGCCAAGGCGCCATCGGAAGGCGTGGACGCGCGCGCGGTCCTCCGCCAGGAAGAGGATGGACGAGGAATCCCCCGACCACGCCACCGGCGCGTGCACGCTGCGGTCCCATGTCGCCGGTAGCGCCACGAGCCTGGCCCTGCGCCGGTCGAAGAGGGCGATCCGCGCTTCCGCCAGCGAACTGCGGCGCAGGTTTCGCGTCAGGATCGCGATCGACTTCCCGTCGGGCGAATAGGCCGGGCTCTCGTGGTCGAGGCGCGATCCTTTCGTGAGCGTGCGGAAGCGCTTGGCCCGCAGGTCGAGCGCGACGATGTGGTGCTCGTGGTCGAGGCGCTTCTCCTCGGCCGGGTCGAACGTGAAGGCGATCTCGCGCCCGTCGGGCGAGACGTCGTAGTGGCTCGCGCCCGGGTCGGCGCAGGGCAGCTCGTAGGGCGTGCCCGCGAAGAGGTCGGTGATGCGCTGCGTGCGCACGTCCACGATGAAGAGCCGCGGCACGCGGCCGTCCGAGAGCCAGTGGTCCCAGTACCGGTAGGACTCGTGCTCCACGACGTGGGCCTTCACCTTGGAGTCCTTGTGCTCCCGGTAGCGCGCTTCCAGCGCCTTGTAGCCGACCGCGCCCGGCCAGACCCAGGAGATGAACGCCACGCGGCGGGAATCCGGGAACCACTTGATGCCGGAGACGCCGGTGGGCATGCGCGTGACGCGGCGGGCCTCGCCGCCGTCGGGCGCGATGAGCCAGAGCTGCGGCTCGTCGTCCTTGTCCCGCTTGGCAACGAAGGCGATGCGCGTGCCGTCGGGCGACCAGCGCGGCTCGCCGTCCTTCTCGCCGGCCTCGGTCAGCGGCCGGGGTTCGCCACCAAACGTGGATAGGAGCCAGAGCTTGGTTGCGCCCTTGTTTTCCTCCATGTCGTAGGTGGAGACGGACACGCACGCCTGCGCGCCGTCGGGTGAAAGGGTGGGCTGCGCGGGTCGCGCGAGCCGCCAGAGGTCTTCGGCGCAGAGCCGGCGGGTGGGGGTGGCCATGGGCGGCGATTCTACCGGTGCGCGGCGGTAGAATGGGCGGCAAATTCCGGAGAGACCATGAAAGCCAGCGACGCCAAGCCCGTTTTCCAGTGGGACGACCCCCTGCTCCTCGAGGACCAGCTCACCGAGGAGGAGCGCATGGTGCGCGACAGCGCCCGCGCCTACTGCCAGGAGAAGCTCAAGCCGCGCATCGTCGAGGCCCACCGCCACGAGCACTTCGACCGCGCGATCCTGAACGAGATGGGGGAGCTGGGCTTCCTCGGCTCGACCATCGAGGGCTACGGGTGCGCGGGCGTGAACCACGTCTGCTACGGCCTCATCGCGCGCGAGGTCGAGCGCGTCGACTCGGGATACCGGTCGGTCATGAGCGTGCAGTCCTCGCTCGTCATGTACCCCATCCACGCCTACGGCACCGAGGCGCAGCGCCAGAAGTGGCTGCCGAAGCTCGCCACGGGCGAGCTCGTGGGCTGCTTCGGCCTCACCGAGCCCAATCACGGTTCCGACCCCGGCGGCATGGTCACCCGCGCGCGCAAGGTGGACGGCGGCTGGAAGCTCTCGGGTTCGAAGATGTGGATCTCCAATTCGCCCATCGCCGACGTGTTCGTGGTGTGGGCCAAGGACGACGCCGGCGACATCCGCGGCTACGTGCTCGAGAAGGGCATGAAGGGGCTCACGGCGCCCAAGATCGAGGGCAAGTTCAGCCTGCGCGCCTCGATCACAGGCGAGGTCGTGATGGACGACGTGTTCGTCCCCGACGACAACTACCTGCCCGGCGTGAAGGGGCTCAAGGGGCCCTTCGGCTGCCTCAACAAGGCGCGCTTCGGGATCTCGTGGGGCGTGCTGGGCGCGGCCGAGTTCTGCTGGCATGCCGCGCGCCAGTACACGCTCGACCGCAGCCAGTTCGGCCGCCCGCTCGCCGCCAACCAGCTCATCCAGAAGAAGCTCGCGGACATGCAGACGGAGATCACGCTGGGGCTGCAGACGGTGCTGCGCGTGGCGCACCTGCTCGACGAGGGACGCGCCACGCCGGAGATGATCTCGCTCGTGAAGCGCAACTCCTGCGGCAAGGCGCTCGACATCGCGCGGGTGTCGCGCGACATGCACGGCGGAAACGGCATCGCCGACGAGTACCACGTGATCCGCCACGTCCTGAACCTCGAGGCGGTCAACACCTACGAGGGCACGCACGACGTGCACGCCCTGATCCTCGGGCGGGCGCAGACCGGGTTGTCCGCCTTCTAGCGGACGTAACGGTTCACCACCTCGCCGCGGCTCGCGAGCAGGCGGTCGATTGCCGCGTCCATCACGGCGTCGTACCGCGCCCGCGTGGCCGGCGCGATCTCCTCGCGGAAGAAGTGGCACAGGTTCGCGGCCGCCACCCGGTGGCCGAAGCGCTCGGCGAAGAGCCGCGGCAGGTGCCTGCGGCCGTGCGCGATCTGGGTGAGGATCGCCGGCGTGAAGAGCCCCACGCCGGTCAGCCGGTCGACCGGCCGGCCTTCGGTCAGCTGCGTGAGGAGCCGCGGCCCCGCGATCGTGCGCGGGATGCGCCCCCCTTCATGCTCCCGCACCACGGCTTCGACGGCCTCCCGGTAGCGCGCGAACATCGGGTTGCCCCGCGCCGCGCCCAGGACGGCGCCGTTGACTCCCGGCGGCGACGCGAACGCGCCGCCAGCCCCGTCCACGAGGATCGTCACCTCCTCGATCACGGTGAAGCCGCGGCCGCAGGCGAGGTCGAAGGCCTGCGGGTCGAACACGAGTACGTCCGCGTCGACCCAGGCGACGAAGTCCGCCCCGTCGTCGAAGAGCTCCTGCATCAGGCAGAGGCGGGCGAGGTCCGTGAGCGGGCCCTTCTCCGGGGCGCACTTCTGCGCGAACCAGGGCGGGACGCGGTCGAAGAAGGTCGGGCTGATCCGGTACTCGAAGCCCTTCTGCGCGGCCCAGGCCCGCACGGAATCGACGCAGCGCCAGATCCACGGGGGCGCGTTCCCCTCGAACGACTGGACGATGGCGACCGGGCGGCTCAATGCACCTCGCCGAAGGGCGCGATGCCCGGCGGCAGGACGACGGTCTCGATGCCCTCGTCCTCCAGTTCCACCGCTTCCTGGGAGGTGACGCGCCCGCGGATGCCTCGCTCGGTCTCCTCGCCGTAGTGCATCCGGCGCGCGACCTCGGGAAACTTCCGGCCCACGTCCTCGGTGCTGGAAAGCACATGCGCCTTGAGGGCCGCCAGCATCGCCGCGAGGTCGGGCCCCTTCGGCCCGGCCGGCGCGACCACGGGGACGGCCTCGCCGCCGCGTGCCCCCGTGTTCACGTACGGCGCCGAAGGCAGCTTCGTGATGTGGTTTTCCGCGCAAACGGGGCACGCCACTTCGCCGGCGGACTGCTGGCGCTCGAAGGCATCCGACGAGGCGAACCAACCCTCGAAATCGTGGCCCCGGGCGCAGGAAAGGCGGAAAACTCTCATCGTCCGGAAATGGGGGGCGTGCGAGGGGATTTCAACGGTAGGGGGGACGGGCCGTTCACGCGCCCACCTGCCCCTCCGCCATCCGGGCCTGCCGCTCGACGGCCGAGGAGCAGACCGCGACATGGCGGTTCACGTAGCTCTCGTGGTTCCTTTCCACGTCCTCGAGCGCGTAGACGTAGTTCACCATCATCCCCAGCGACTGGCGCAGGCCCCTGGGCGAGGTGTCGGCGAGCCAGTTGATGCGCTCCAGGCGCGCGCCGTTGCCGAGATGGAAGCGCGCCACCGGGTCGAGAACGTGCCCGTCTTCCCACTGGCGGGCGAGGTAGCGCGCGGCCAGCGCCTCTAGCGGCTCGCGCAGCTCCCCGGCCGGTGCGTGCGCAGGCTCTGCGTGGGCCAGCGCTCGGATGGGGGGCACGCAGGCCTGTCCGCCATCGCCCTCCTGCCGGCGCAGCCAGGCACGGAACCCGGGGATGGGCGAAAGGGTCGCGAACTGGCGCAGGTTGGGTAGCTCCTCGTGCAGGTCCTGCGCCACCTGCTTGATGAGGAAGTTGCCGAACGAGATGCCCTTGAGTCCCGGCTGGCAACTCGTGATGGAGTAGAAGACCGCGCACCGCGCCTTGCGCGGGTCGCCTACGACGCTCTCCAACGCGAGGATCGGGGCGACCGACGCGGGCAGCTCGTCCACGAACGCGACCTCGACGAACACCAGCGGCTCGCCCGGGAGCGCGGGGTGGAAGAAGGCGAAGCAACGCCGGTCGCGCTCCAGCCGGCGCTTCAGGTCGGGGAAGCCGTGGATCTCGTGCACGGCCTCGTAGGTGATCAGCTTTTCCAGGATCGAGGCGGGCGTGCCCCAGTCGATGCGGCGCAGCTCGAGGAAGCCGCGGTTGAACCACGACCCGAAGAGGTGCGTGAGATCGTCGTCCACCGCGGCGAGCCGAGGGTGGGCGGCGAGGCGGTCCTGCAGGACCTTGCGCATCCCCACCAGCACCGCGGTGCCGCCCGGCGCCATGTTCATGCGCCGGAAGACTTCCTGCCGCGGCGGCTCCGCCACCCGCTGCAGGCGCGCGAGCGTCGCGGGCGATGGATCGTCCCGGTAGGCCTGCGCCGTTGCCAGCACCTCGCCAGGGTCCGGCGAGAAGTCGCGGGCGAGGAGCTCGAAGAAGAGGTCGCGCCCCTCCTCGTCCAGCCCGGTGTAGAGCGCGACGGCGCGCCGCGCCATCAGTGCCCCGGACGACTCCCCGCGCTCGGAAATGAGCGTGCGCAGCAGCTTGGCCAGGCGAACGGCACGGCGCTCGCCGCGCGTGCGCGTGGCCGCGGCGAGCGTGCCCACGAGGCGGTCGATGAAGGCGCGCGTCCCCGGCACGGTCACGCCCCCGGGGTGGCGTAGCGGTCGCGAAGCACGTTCTTCTGCACCTTGCCCATGGTGTTCCTCGGCAGTTCCTCGACGACGTGCACGCGCTTGGGCACCTTGAAGTTCGCTAGCCGCGACCGGAGCCAGGCGACGACCTCGGCCTCGGTGGGCGCGGCACTTCCGGCCCGCGGCACGACGACGGCAATGACCGCCTCGCCGAAGTCGGGATGGGGCACGCCGACCACGGCGGACTCGGCCACCGCGGGCAGCTCGTCGATCGCGAGCTCGACCTCCTTCGGGTAGACGTTGTAGCCGCCGGTGATGATGAGGTCCTTGGAGCGCCCGACGATCGCGAGGTAGCCGTCCGGCGAGAACGAGCCCACGTCGCCCGTCCGGAACCAGCCGTCTGCGGTGAACTCCTCCTTGTTCTTCTCGGGCATGCGCCAGTAGCCCGGCAGCACGTTGTCGCCCGTCACCTGGATGTGGCCGATCTCGCCGGCGGGGCAGGCGCTGCCCTCGTCGTCGACCACCCGCACCCCCGTGCCAGGCAGCGGCAGGCCCACGGTGCCGGCGCGACGCTCGCCCGCGAGCGGGTTCGAGGTGAGCATGCCCGTCTCCGTCATCCCGTAGCGCTCGAGGATGCGGTGGCCGGTGCGCCTCTCGAACTCCTCGTGCGTCTCGGCCAGCAGCGGCGCCGAGCCCGAGATGAAGAGCCGCATGCGCCCGCACGACTCGCGGTCCAGTCCCGCCTCGCCGAGCAGCCTCGTGTAGAAGGTCGGCACGCCCATGAACACGGTGCTGCGGCCGAAATCCTCGAGCGCCCGCCGCGCGTCGAACTTCGCGTGGAAGCGCATCGCCGAGCCGTTCATGAGCACGCAGTGGCAAGCGACGAAGAGGCCGTGCACGTGGAACAGCGGCAGCATGTGCACGAGGACGTCGCCGGGCCGGAACCCCCAGAAGGCGTGCAGAACCGTCGCGTTGGAGGCGAGGTTGCGGTGCGTGATCATCGCGCCCTTCGAGCGCCCCGTCGTCCCCGAGGTGTAGAGGATCGCCGCGAGGTCGTCGGCGCGGCGCGCGACGGTCGCGAAGGCTTCCGGCGCGCCCCGCGCGGCCTCCACGAGGTTGCCGGCCCCGTGCTCGTCGAGCGAGAAGACGTGCAGGATGCCCAGGCGCGCGGCCAGCGGCACCAGCCACGGCAGCGACTTCGGCTGCGCGACCACGGCGCCGGGCTCGGCGTTCTCGAGGAAGTAGCCCACCTCCCCTTCCTGGTAGGCGCTGTTGAGCGGCAGGTACACGAGCCCCGCGCGCAGGCACGCGAGGTAGAGGAGCAGCGCCTCCGGCGACTTCTCCACCTGCACGGCCACGCGGTCGCCGGGGGCGAGGCCGAGGCCCGCGAGGAAGGAGGCGAAGCGCGCGCATGTGCGCTCGGCTTCCCCGTAGGAAAGCTCGCGCCCGTCGTCGAGGATCAGGAGGGGGCTCGCGCGATCCGCCGGGAATCGCGACTCGAAAAGGGAGTAGAGGTTCTCGTTCATGGCTGTCACCGTTCACGGCCGGCTGGCGCGCCGCCCCTGGTTCAGGGCGGCAGGCCCAGTCTCAGTTCCTCGTCGGCCACGCCGGCCTGGCGGTACTCCGAGATGTCGCCCACCGCGTCCCGGTGAGCGCCCAGTATGCTCGCCACCGCCGCGCCCGGCAGCACCTGGATGTCGGCCCCGAAGACGACCGCGACGCGCGTCGCCGCCGCGGCGAGGGCCACGTAGACGCCCCCGCCCGCGCGGTCGAGGATGGTCAGCTCGACATGGGTGCCGCGGGCGGCCAGCGCCGCGAGCGACACGCCCATGTCCACGATGTACTCCGTGAGCACGACCTTCTCGTCTTCGAGGCGCGCGGCGTGCGACTCGCAGTCGAGGAGCACCTCGAGCCGGGACGGCACCTCGATCCCCATCCGCCAGGCGGCCTGCGCGAATCGCCACGCGCGCTCGGCGCCCACGTGCGTGCTGCCTACGAGCCCGAGCAACCGGACCGGCACGCCCTGGCGTGTCGCCTCGCCCGTGAGGACGCCATCGCACTCCAGGGCCTTGTAGCCCTCCGGGAAAAGCTTTTCCAGCTCCTTGCGCCGCACGCTCTCGGGCTGGCGCGTCGTGAGGCCCTTCTCCAGGCGCCCGCGCAGCAACTGGTGGCGCTCGTGGAAGGCGTCGAAGGAGCCGGTACCGCGCGAAAGCGCCTCGCGCAGCCATTCCGTGGGGTCCGTACCCGGTGTCCACACCGCATTGGCGTCCGTGGCCCTGGCGCGCGCGGCCGGTCCGATCGTGGCCTCCGCGATCGCACGGAACATGTCGTCGAGCACGTTGGCGCCTGCCGCGCTGGCGAGGATGGAGGGTCCGGACATCGCCAGCTGCGTGTTGGGGCTGAACAGCCGCCGGGGCGCCAGGTGCGCCAGCATGCTTGCGCCGCCGAAGCAGTTGCGCCCGAGCACGACGGCGATCGGCGCGCCCGCCACGCGGGCGGCGAGCGCCGCGCGGAAGAGGCGGCGGAACGCGCCCAGCGCCTCGAGCCCCTCGGAGACGCGCGCGCCTGCCGAGTCGAGGTAGAGGACCAGCGGCGACTTCTCGCGCGCGGCGATGGCGAAGAGCGGCACGAGCTTCCCCACCTCCGCCTTGCCGATGGAGCCGCTGGCGATCCGGTTCTCGACCAGCGCGAGGCGCAGCGGCTTTCCGTCGAGCTGGCCCTTGCCGAGCGTGAGGTTGCCCGCCGTGGAGCCCAGCGGCTCGAAGCCGACGGCGGCGCGCAGCGCCTCTAGCAGCGTCCCGGCGCCCGCGACGGCGCTCATGGCGCGAGGCAGGCCGCCAGCGCGACGGCGGGATGCACCGCCTCGCGCGAGGCGCCGTGGCCGATCTGGTGGCGGCAACTCGT
>JAABQW010000302.1 GCA_011391275.1 Betaproteobacteria bacterium | reverse complement strand
AACGCCGACTTCCAGTTCAACGCCACCGTGGAGTTCATCCGGCGCACGCTCAATCCCTGACGGTGGCCCGTCCCGATCGGGACACTTCCGATGCTCGCCGACCTCGTCCTCCTGCTGCACGCCGCCTTCGTCCTCTTCGTCGTGGGCGGCCTGGTCGCGACCTGGGCGGGGGAGGCGATGGGCCGGGGCTGGGCACGCAACCCGTGGTTCCGGGGCCTGCACCTGGCCGCCATCGGCTTCGTCGTGCTGCAGTCGATCCTGGGCTGCACCTGCCCGCTCACGATCTGGGAGGACGCCCTGCGGGGCGCATCGACCGGCGAGGGCTTCATCCAGCGCTGGGTGCGGGCTCTCCTCTACTGGAGCGCTCCGCCCTGGGTCTTCACCGCGGTCTACGCGACGTTCGGTGCAGTAGTGGCCGCCACCTGGTGGCGCATCCCGCCGCGACGCGCCCGGCGCTAGGCCCGGCCCAGGACGAGGTTCACGGCCGCGACGAGGGCGCTCATCCTGAACGGCTTGCTCACGTAGCCGTCGGCGCCGGCGGCGAGCCCCGCCTTCACGTCCGAGGACTCCGCCTTGCCGGTCATCATGATCACCGGCATGCGCGCGAACCGGGGGTGCCCGCGCAGCCGGGCCAGGATCTGCATGCCGTCGGCATCCGGCAGCACGATGTCGAGCAGGATCAGGTCGGGCAGGACGGGCTTGTTGAACTCGGCGTTGATCTGCGCGCGGTTGGCGGCCCGGCGCACCTCGAAGCCGGCGACGGAGAAGATCTCGGCCAGCAGGTTGGACAGGTCCGGGTCGTCTTCCACCACGAGCAGCGAGTGGCGCTCGCCGTTGCGCGGCGGCACCTTCGCAGTCGCGCGACGGGCTATGGCGATGTAGTAGCCGGCCTTGCGAAGCTCGGCGCCGCCCGAGGCCGCCTCCTTCTGCGCGGTCTCGAGCTGCTGGGGGGTGGGCGGCGCGACGGCGGCGGGCTTCGTGAAGTCGAGGTCGTCTTCGGATGGTCGGTTCGTCATGTCGCGGCCTTCTTCTCTCCGATGCGGCTTTCCTCGCCGCGCAGGAGCTTGCGTATGTTGGCCTCGTGGCGCCACACGAGCACGGCGCACATCGCGCAGGTGGCGATGAAGACCGGCCCGGCGCCGAGGAAGTACCAGGTCACCACCGGCGACAGGAGCGCGGCGGTGATGGAGCCCAGGGACGAGTAGCGGGTCGCGGCCACGACGGCCAGCCACGCGGCGAGCACGGCGAGCCCGACGCGCCAGTCGATCGCCAGCACGACGCCCGCGGCCGTGGCGACCCCCTTGCCGCCCTTGAAGCGAAGCCAGACGGGGAAGACGTGGCCGAGGAAGGCCGCCAGCGCCACGACGGCCACCACCTCCGGCGCGAGGCCCAGGCGGTAGGCGACCCACACCGGCAACCAGCCCTTCAGCGCGTCGCCGGCGAGGGTGAGCACGGCAGCCGCCTTGCTGCCCGAGCGCAGCACGTTCGTGGCGCCGGGATTGCCGGAACCGAAGGAGCGCGGGTCCGGAAGGCCCATGGCGCGGCTCACGATCACGGCGAAGGGGATCGAGCCGACCAGGTAAGCCGCGACGGCGGCAAGGAACGCAACCATGTCGATACTCTACAATACGGCCTCGAAAACGCCCCCACCCCGCCTCGCCGCGGGTCTTCCCTCCCGATGGACACGATCTTCATCCGCGAATTCCGAGTCGACGCCTGGGTCGGCATCTACGACTGGGAGAAGCTGCGGCCCCAGACGCTGGAGCTGGAGGTCGAGATCGGCATCCCCGGGGACGCGGCCGGCAAGTCCGACGACATCCGGGACACCGTGCACTACGGGCAGGTGGTCGAGCGCTTCACCGCCGAGCTCGCCCAGCACCGCTTCGGCCTGCTCGAGGCCCTGGCCGAGCACCTCGCGCGCATCGTGACCGAGGAGTTCCGCGCCCCGTGGGTGCGCCTGTCGGTGGCGAAGCTCGGCCACATCCGCAACGTGCGCAAGGTCGGCGTCACCATCGAGCGCCCGTGCAAGGGCTCGGCGTGAGGCAGGGATGCTGAAGTGGGCGCTCGTGATCGTGGTGGCGGTCGTGGTGCTCTCGCTCTTCGCGCCGCAGTTCTCGAGGCTCGGGCTGGGCCGGCTTCCCGGCGACATCACCGTGCGCTTCCGCGGGCGCCTCGTGTACCTGCCCATCACCACCACCGTCCTCATCTCGCTCGCGCTCACAGCGCTGGGGCGCTTCCTCTAGGGCGCTTCCCCGTCCTCCTCGGTGAACACCGACCGGTAGGACGTGTAGGTCGTCGCGATCAGCAGCGGCGTCCAGGCGAGGAGGCCCAGCCCCAGCGGGATGACCGCCACCATCAGCAACGCGAGCATCAGCAGGCCGTAGACCGTCATCGGCATGAAGTTGCGGAAGGAGGCGGCGAAGCTCGCCTTCATCGCGGGGATGGCCGGCATGTCGTGCAGCATGGCGAGCGCCGGGGCGAACCAGTAGGCGGCCACCAGCGGGACCGCGAGCGAAACCGCCACCAGGGCGCCCAGGACGAGGCGCAGGGGATCCTCGGGCAGGGACTGGACGATGGCGCCCTCGTCGCCGCGGATCGCCGCCCAGATCAGCGACGGCCCCGCGACCACGCCGAACGCGCCGATGACCGCCATCTCCGCCAGCGCGTAGAGCACGCCGATCGCGAAGAGGAACCCCGTGTTGCGCCGGAAGCCGGCGAGCAGGTGCTCCAGCTCCAGGTCGCCTCCCGTCTCGAGCGACCGGCAGCCCAGCGCGAGGCCGCCCATCAGGATCGGCGAGACGAGGTTGGGAAGCACCATCCCGACCCACGGCACCATGCCGAGCCCGAGGTGGACGAGGAACAGCACGACCAGGAGGACGATCCACATGAGGGTCGCCCGGCGGAAGAGCCGCCAGCCGTCGCCCACCCAGTCCACGCCCGCGCCGGCGCGCACCTTGCGGCCCGGCATGACGAGCCTGGCGGGACCGGGGTCGTTTGCGGCAGTTCCCGGGAGGGGGAGCCCCGGCTCGTTTGCGTGCATGGAACGCGTCGTCCTGCGATGGGTGCGACCAGAGGTTACTCTTCGCGCCCCACCTCAACAAGAACGGGGCAGAGCACGCGCGCGACCTCCGCCGGCGGCATGCCCAGCAGGTAGCCGCGCCGCCCGCCGTTGATGTAGATGCGCGGCAGCGCGAGGATGGAGCGCTCCATGTACACGGGCATGCGCTTGCGCGTGCCGAAGGGCGAGCACCCGCCCACGAGGTAGCCGGAGTGGCGCGTGGCGTCCTCGGGCTTGCAGGGGAAGACCCGCTTCGCGCCGGCCACGCGCGCCAGTTCCTTCGTCGCGACCTTGCGGTCGCCGTGCATCAGCACGACCAGCGGGTCGCCCTTGTCCGTCTCCATCACGAGCGTCTTCACCACCTCGTGCTCGGGCACGCCCAGCGCCGACGACGACACCGACGTGCCGCCGTGCTCGACGTACTCGTAGACATGTTCGGTGTAGGCCACGCCATGGGCGGCGAGGAATGCGGTGGCGGGCGTCCCCGAGTGATTTGCCATGCTCGACTGAAGGAAGGGAAAGCGAAAGCGTAACCCATCCGCGCCAGCGTTCCACCGTTCCCACGTCAAGGTCGTCGCGCGAGGAGTCCTTCGCCGAGAGAACGATCGCGATTCAAGTTTGCAGGCTGGTGAACGAAGAAGCGGTGGGGTCTGTGTGGGTGTCCTTGTTTTCGATTTTTGGCCAGGTCAATTTGCTTCGGGCGTCACGGGTCGAACCTATGTCGAGGTTTCCCCGGAGTCGCGGCTGGACGCAAGTTAATCTGGCCAAAAATCGAAAACAAGGACACCCACACAGACCCCGTACCCTCTCCGGCGAGAGCCGTGCCGATTCGATGCGCCGACGTCCCCACGCGTGGGACTCCTCGCGCGACGACCTTGACCTGGTGGCAGTGGAGCGCTTTCGCGTGGGTGACTCTTTCGCCCTTTCCTTCAGGCGAGAAGGGAGCGGGCGAGGAGGACGACGCCGCTCGCGACGAGGATGAGGCCCACGGCGCGGCGCATCTGGACCTGCGTGAGCCCGACGTGGATGCGGGAACCCAGCCAGACACCCGTCCACGCGAAGGGAACGGCGAGCGCCGCCCCGGCGAGGAGCGCCGTCTTGAAGACGAGCCCCGTCGCCGCGTAGACCGCCGTGCGCGTCGTGGCCGAGATCGAGATTATGACGGAGACCGTGGAGCGGATCTCGCTCTTGTCGCGCAGCCGCCCGGCGAGGTAGGCCACGTTCACCGGGCCGCCGGCGCCGAACACCGCCGCCAGCACGCCCGCCGCCGTCCCGGCCGGGACGCACCACCACGGCGAGATCGTGTCCCTGGGAGACGGGTTGAGGATCGCGTGCAGCCCGACGCCGATGGCGAAGACGCCGAGCGCCGCGCGCAAGGGTCCCTGCGGCACGTTCACGAGCAGCGTGACACCCAGGACGATGCCCGCGAACATGAAGGGCAGGAGGCGCTTGAGCTCGGGGAGGCTTACGTGGCGCCGGTTTGCGCCGCCCACGGCCGTCGCGGCGACGAGGTCGCCCAGGGCCATCAGCGGCACGAGGAAGGTGAGCGGCAGCCAGTTGGCCAGGATCGGGATGGCGATGATCGTGGAGCCGAAGCCCGACATCCCGAAGACCGTGTAGGCGAAGAGGATCGTGATGGGCGCCACCACCCAGAAGGCGAAGGGCAGCTGCGCGAACTCGCTCATCCGCGCGGGTGGTGCTTGGCATGGACCTGCTTGAGCCTCTCGCGGGCGACGTGCGTGTAGATCTGCGTCGTCGAGATGTCGGCGTGGCCCAGCAGCATCTGCACCACGCGCAGGTCCGCGCCGTGGTTGATGAGGTGCGTGGCGAAGGCGTGGCGCAGCGTGTGCGGCGAGATGGCCGAGCGGATCCCCGCCCGGGCCGCGTAGCGCTTCACCAGGCCCCAGAACGCCTGCCGCGTCATGGGCGCGCCGCGGCCGGTGACGAAGAGCGCATCGCTCCTGCGCTCGCCCAGGATCAGCGGCCGCGCGAGTTCCTGGTAGCGCCGGATCCAGTCGAGCGCCTCCTCGCCCAGCGGCGTGAGGCGCTCCTTCGCGCCCTTGCCGAGCACCCGGACCACGCCCATGTCGAGGCTCACCTGCTGCACCTTCAGTCCCGTGAGCTCCGAGACGCGCAGCCCGCTCGCGTAGAGCGTCTCGAGCATCGCCTTGTCGCGCAGGCCGAGGTCCGAGTCCACGTCCGGCGCGGCGAGGAGCGCCTCCACCTCGGCCTCCGAGAGCGACCCGGGCAGCGACCGCGGCAGCTTCGGCGCCTCGATCTGCGCGCAGGGATCGTCGCGGCGCAGGCCCTCGAGCACCGCGAAGCGGTAGAAGCGCCGCAACGAGGAGACGAACCGGCCCGTGCTGCGCGGTTTCGCCTTCCGGGTTTCCACCTGCCAGGCGAGGTAGCGGTGGAGGTCGGCGGGGGCGGCCTCGAGGAGCCCGGGGCCGCCCTGCGCGGCGAGCCATGCCGCGAACTGCGCGAGGTCGCGCCGGTAGGCCTCCAGGGTGTTGCGCGCCAGCCCGTCGGCGAGCCAGGCCGCGTCGCAGAAGCGCTCGACGAGGCCGAGGTCAGCCCGGGCGGGCGTGTTCATGGGCAAGCAGCCATCGCTTGATGGAGAGCTCGAAGCCCTCCTCGCGGGCGCCCATGAACCCGCCCAGGGACCCGCCGGAGCCGACCACGCGGTGGCACGGCACGACGATGGGAATCGGGTTCGCGCCGCACGCGCCGCCGACGGCGCGCGCCGAGGAGCCGATCGACCGGGCGAGCTCGCCGTAGGTGCGCGTCTCGCCCGCGGGAATCCCGCGCATCGCCTCCCAGACCGCGAGCTGGTGGTGCGTGCCCGCGAGCCGCAGCGGCAGGTCGAAGGCGAACGCGGGGTCGTCGAGGTAGAACTGCAGCTGCACGCAGGCGAGGTAGGCGACCGTGTCCATCGGCGGCGCCAGCGCCGGAACCTCCGGGGAGAGGTAGCGGATGCCCGTGACATGCTGGTCCGTCGCCGAGATGCCGACGGTGCAGAAGGGCGTGCGGACGCAGGCCTGGAACGGCGCCACTCAGCCCTCGCCCGCCAGGGCGCGGATCTTCGCCGCCAGGTCCGGGGCGAGCGCGATGCCTTCCTTCGCGATGCGCTCGCGGTTGCCCCGCCGCCGGTCCCCGGGCAGGCGCACGCCGGCGTCTGCGAGCATCGCGCCCACCAGCGTCTCCACGCGCTCGAGGAACACCTCGCGGCCCGCGAGCGCCTCCGGGTCGATCGCGAGGAAGGCCTGCCCGATGCGCGTGGGCTTGCCCTCCTCGACGAAGAAGCTGTCCGACTCGAAGCCGAACGCCGCCCCGGACAGGGCGCAGACGAGGAGCTCCACCGTGAGCGCGAGCATGGCGCCCTTGGCGCCGCCCGCGGGCAGCATCATGCCCTCGAGTCCGGCCTTCGGGTCGGTGGTGGGGTTGCCGTCCTTGTCCAGCGCCCAGCCGGCCGGGATGGGCTTGCCCTCGCGCGCCGCCACCATGAGCTTGCCGCGGGCGACCTCCGAGAGACTCAGGTCGATAACCAGGGGGGGCGCGTCGCGCCGCGGGAACGCGGCCGCGATCGGGTTGGTGCCGAAGAGGGCGCGCTTGCCGCCCCACATCGGCATGGCCGCGGGCGAGTTGCCGAAGGCGAGCCCGACGAGCCCCGCCCGGGCGATCGGCTCGGCGTGGAAGGCTCCCACGCCGAAGTGGTTGCTGTTGGTCACCGAGGAGAAGGCCACGCCGTGCCGGCGCGCGCGCTCGATCGCCTCGCGCACCGCGAGAGCGCAGGCCTCGAACGCGAGCCCGCCGCCGGCGTCCACCAGGCACGCGCCGCCCCGCTCGCGCGCCACCCGGGGCACGGCCGAGCCCGTGGCCCGGCCGTTCTTCACGTGCCCGCAGTACTGCGGGATGCGCGAGGCGCCGTGGGACGGGATGCCGTCGAGCTCGGCGGCGACGAGCGCTGCGGCCGTCGCGGCCGCCATGGGCGGCGTGGCCCCCGATTTCTCGAGGGCGGCACGCATGAGGTCCATCAGCCGGGCGGGGGCGAATTTCTCGGTCATGTGGGAACGGGCGCGCGCCTGTGGCGCAGCATCTGGATGACGAAGACGGTGGCGAACATCCCGACGCCGAGCGCATCGAACTTTCCGGCGCCCACGGGGATGATCACGAGCACGCCGGCGGCGACCAGCATCGCGCGCTCGAGCAGGTTGGTCTTCTTGAGGAGCCAGCCCTGGAGTCCCGCCGCGAGCGCGGCGATGGCCACGAAGACGAGGAAAACCACCCACGAGACATCCGCCCAGGACGCGCCCCTGGGCAGCTGCAGCAGCAATCCCGTGCCCAGGGGGTCGAGGACGAAGAAGAACGGCACCACGAAGGCCGGCATCGTGTACTTCCACGCCTGCAACGTGGTCCTGTAGGGATCGGCCCCCGTGATCGCGGCGGCCGCGAAGCACGACAGCGCCGTGGGCGGCGAGACCTCCGAGAGCAGCGCGTAGTAGAAGATGAACATGTGCGCCGCGTAGTCCGGCACGCCCAGCGTGATGAGCGCGGGCGCGGCGATCACGGCGCAGATGATGTAGGACGCCGTCACCGGCACCGCGAGGCCCACGATCCAGACGATGAGCGCCGTGTAGACGGCGGTTAGGGCGAGGCTCCCGCCCGCGTACTCGATCACGATGGACGAGAACTTGAGGCCCAGGCCGGTGAGCGTGACCACCCCCACGATGATGCCCGCCGAGGCGCAGGTCGCCGCGACGTTCAGCACCCCCGTGGTGCCCGCCTCCATGGCCTTCACGAAGCGCTTCGGCCGGAGGGACGTCTCGCGGCGCATGAAGCTCACCACGAAGGCGGTCACGGTGGCCCAGAACACGGAGAGCGTGGGGGAAAAGCCCATGAGCATGAAGATGACGATCGAGGCGAGCGACAGGAAGTGGTACCAGTAGCGCTTCGAGAGGCTCCACGCGCTCTCCACCGTCTCGAAGACCCCCTGGCTCATGCCGTACTTGCGCGCGTCGAGCTCCACCATGAAGAAGAGGCAGAAGTAGTAGAGGACGGTCGGGATCACCGCCATCTTGATCACTTCGAGGTAGGAGATCTTCAGGAACTCGGCGATGAGGAAGGCCGCCGCTCCCAGCACCGGTGGCGACAGGATGGCGCCCAGGCCGCCGGCGGCCAGGAGCCCGCCCGCGGCGGCCGGCTCGTACCCGCTCTTCGCGAGCATCGGGTACGCCACCGAGCCGATCGTCACCGTCGTGGCCACGCCGGAGCCCGAGGGCCCGCCCAGCAGGAACGAGGACATCACCACGGCCCGCCCCGCGCTCGAAGACTTGCCGCCCATGAGCGAGAAGGAGAAGTCGAGGAAGAACTTGCCGGCGCCCGAGTACTGCAGGAACGCGCCGTAGATGGTGAACAGGATGATGAGGGTGGCGGAGACGTCCACCGCCGTGCCGAATATCCCCTCGAGCGTCATGTACATGTGGCCCACCATCCGGCCGAGGTCGTAGCCGCGGTGCGTCCACGGGGAGGGAAGCCACGGCCCGGCGAACGCGTAGGCGATGAAGAACGAGATCACGATGGGCATGATCCATCCCGACGTGCGGCGCGTGGCCTCGATCACCAGCAGGATGAGCGCCACGCCGAACACGATGTCCCAGGTGTTCGGGCTCGTGTTGCGGTCGGTGAAGTCGTCGCCGCCGGCGATCATCCACACGATGACCGCCACCGAAAGCAGGGCGAGGATCACGTCGAACCACATCAGCCGGTGGCGGAAGCGCCTCGCCAGCGGGAACATCAGGAACGACAGGAAGAGCACGAGGCCCACGTGCACGCCGCGCAGCAGGTCCGTGCGCACGATCCCGTAGGCGGAGTAGAGGTGGAAGGCCGAGGTGCCGACGGCGACCGCCGTGAGGAACGCGGCCATCCAGCCCTTGTAGCGGTTGAAGCTGCCCTCCTCCTCCTCGATGAACTCCTCGACCTTGTGGCGCTGCTCCTCCGACAGGTCCTTCAGCCCGTCGTCGGGCAGGAGGTCATCCTCGGGTGCTGCGGGCTGGTTCATGGCTCCTCCAGGGGACGCCCTGTGGCCGGGCGCTGCCGCCATTTTCCGCGAAAAACGGACAAGGGGTCAGGGTCATTTCCGGGGAAACGACCCTGACCCCTCGTCCCGGGGCCATGGGGACGCTAGGCGCTCTCGTAGAGCCGCGTGAGGACGAACTCGCGGTGGCCGAGGGCCTCGGCCGCGGTGAGGCGGCCGTTGGCGGTGCGGAACATGCAGTCGAGGAGCGCGTCTCCGGCCTGGTCCGGGGACATCTCCTTGCGCAGGAGCCCCGAGACGTCCACGTCGACGTGCTCGCTCATCGTGCGCACGGTGCGCGGGTTGGCGCACAGCTTGATGACCGGCAGGATGGGGTTGCCGATCACGTTGCCCTGGCCCGTGGGGAAGAAGTGGACCACGAAGCCCGCGGCGCCGAGAAGCGTGAGCATCTCCGCCGCGGCCGATGACGAATCCATGAACCACAGGCCGGGGCCCGTGGGCGTCTCGGCCTTGTCGATGACGCCGTCCACCATGCACTTGCGCCCGATCTTCTGGATGTTGCCCAGCGCCTTTTCCTCGATCGTGGTGAGGCCGCCCTCGATGTTGCCCTTGGTGGGCTGCGAGTCGGACAGGTCGCTCGTCTTGTGGCGCTCGACCACGGCCTGGTAGCGGTCGAACATGAACTGGAACTTCTTCCTCACCTCGTCGGTGCGGCAGCGCGCCGCCACGAGGTGCTCGCCGCCGGTGAGCTCGGTGGTCTCGCCGAAGCAGAGCGTCGTGCCGTGCGGGTAGAGCTTGTCGAAGGCGTTGCCGACCGTGGGGTTGGCGCCGCAGCCGGAGGTGGTGTCGGACTCGCCGCACTTGGTGGAGACCCACAGGTCGCCGAGCGGGCGCTCCTCGCGGCGCAGCTCGCTCGCCCACTGCACGAACTCCTTGGCCTTCTTCGAGGCGCGCATGATCGTGTCGTGGTCGCCGTGCTGCTCGATGCCGAAGTACGCGACCGGCTTGCCGGTGGCGGCGATGCCGTCGGCAACCTTCTTCGCCCAGCCCTCCTCGATGCAGATCACCACCACCGCGGCCACGTTCGGGTTGGCGCCCGTGCCGATGAGCGTGCGGAAGTGCAGGTCGAGGTCCGCGCCGAACTGCAGCCGCCCGTAGGGGTGCGGCAGCGCCATCGTGCCCTTGATGTTGTTCGCGACCGCCTCGGCCGCCGCGTTGGAAAGGTCGTCGACGGGAAGGATGATGACGTGGTTCCTCACGCCGATGCGGCCGTTCTCGCGCTTGTACCCCAGGAATGTCGCTTTGCTCAGGTCCATTTGGTTTTTCCTCTAGTGCCTGTAGTTGCCGAGAACCTTTGGAACACGGATGAACACGGATAAAGGCGGATGAACACGGATTACTTCTTTGCGGGATGCGCCGTGGCTGCGATCACCGGTCCACGAGCTCTGGCCTGACACGCCATGATGTCATCCGCCTTTATCCGAATTTATCCGTGTTCATCCGTGTTCCAAAGGTTTACCCACGCATCACTCACCAGCGCTTGGTCTTGATGTTCTGGATGTGGGCGTGCTCGCCCAATCCGATATCGGCGACGACGCGGCCGATGTCCGTGCCGTACTTGATCACCGTGTCGCCCTTGGCCAGCGGCTTGATGGCGAGCTTGTGGCCGATGGGGATGTCGTTGGCGGCCTTGAAGGTGATTTCCTTGTCCTGGTCCATGATCCAGCCGGTGAGGGTGGCGCCGGCCTTCACGCCCTCCACCACCACCACGCCGACGGAATCGTTCTCGTCGTGCACCACGAAGTGAATCATCGCTGCCTCCTCGCTTGCGGAGCGAGGATTCTGGCCCCGGCCCTTCGGGAAGGTCAACTAGATGAGTTGCATGTTATGCTGCCCGCATGCCCTCCCCCTCCCGGGCCCTGCCCGCCCTCACGACGGACCGCCCCCTCTACGAGGAGGTGCGCGCGCACCTGACCGAGGGCATCGCCGAGGGACGCTGGAAGGCCGGCGAGGCCATCCCGTCGGAGGCCGAGCTCGCCGCCCACTTCGGCGTGGCCATCGGCACCATCCGCAAGGCCGTGGACAACCTCGTCGCGCAGGGCGCGCTGGTCCGCCGCCAGGGCAAGGGCACCTTCGTCACCGCCCACGACGGGCGCCGCCTCATGTTCCACTTCTTCCACATCGTGGGCGCCGACGGGTCGAAGGCCTACCCCGAGGTTCGCACCGTGTCCTTCGCGCGCGACCGGGCGGGCGCCGCCGAGGCCTCCGCCCTCGCGATCGCCCGCGACGAGCGCGTGGTGCGCATCCGCAACCTCCTGTCGCTCGGCGGCGGCCCCGTCATCGTGGACGACATCACGCTGCCCGCGGCCCTCTTCCCCGGCCTCACGGAGCGCATCTTCGCCGCCCGCGACAACACGATCTACCACCTCTTCCAGAGCCGCTACGGCATCAACGTGCTGCGCACCGACGAAAGGCTCCGGTCCGTGCTCGCCGGGGGCGCCGCGGCCGGCCTCCTGGGGGTGGCGGCGGGAAGCCCGCTCCTCGAGATCCGCCGGGTGGCGCTCACCTTCCGCGACCGCCCCGTGGAGCTTCGCGTCTCGCTCGTGAACACGGCGGCGCACGCCTACCACAACACCTTCGGCAAGGGCGAGGGGCTCTAGTCCGTGCAGACCGCGCTCCTCATCCTGCCCAACTTCGTCCTGATCCTCGTGGGCCTCGCGCTCGCCCGCGGCTTCGACTACGGGCGCGGCTTCTGGGAGGGGCTGGAGAAGCTCGTCTACTTCGTCCTCTTCCCCGCGCTCCTCTTCCGCTCGCTCGCCGTGTCCACGCTCGACCTCGGCAGCGTCGGCAAGGTGGTCGCGAGCGGCGCGGCCATCATGCTGCTCGGCATGGCGCTGGGCTGGCTCGCGCGCCCCCTCTTCCGGGTGGAGCCGCGGGTGGCCGCCTCCTGCTTCCAGTGCGCGTTCCGCTTCAACACCTACATCGGCCTCGCGGTGGCCGGCAGCGTGTTCGGCTCGCCCGGCGTGGCGGTGGCCGCGCTGCTCTTCGGGGCGCTCATCCCGCTTGCGAACCTGGGCGCGGTGGGGATGCTTGCCGCCCACTCCCGCACGAATTTCTGGCTCGAGCTCGCCAGGAACCCGCTCGTGGCCTCCACGCTCGCGGGGTTTGCCTGGAACCTCGCGGGGCTCGGCCTGCCGGGCTTCCTCGACCAGACGCTCCACCTGCTGGGCTCGTCGGCGCTGCCCGCGGGGCTTCTCGCCGTCGGTGCGGCGCTGCGCATCGAGCGTGGCCGGGCGAGCACGTTGGCGCACGCGTGGTGGCTGGGCGTGAAGCTCGCGGTGCTGCCCGTCGCGGCCTGGGGCTGCGTGCGGCTCCTGGGGATTTCGGGCGTGGAGGCCGGCGTGCTGGTGCTCTGGGCGGCGCTGCCCACGGCATCGAGCGCCTACATCCTGGCCGTGCGCATGGGCGGCGACGGCCCGTCGGTGGCCACGCAGATCACCGTCGGGACGCTCGTGTCGATGGCGACGATCCCGCTGTGGGTGGCCGCGATCGCCTGAGGCGGGACGCGGCCGGGTGCGCGCCCGGGCAGGCATCGTGGCGAACTCGCGCGTTTTACGGGAAACTCGGGGCTCCACATGGCAGGCTCCCTGCATGGCGACCGAACCGGCCTTCAATCCCGTACTCCTGGACATCCCGGATCACCTCGAAACGGAGAGGCTGCTGCTTCGCGCCCCTCGTCCGGGCGACGGCGCGACCCTCCACGCCTCGGTGGTC
>JAABQW010000301.1 GCA_011391275.1 Betaproteobacteria bacterium | reverse complement strand
CGGGGGCCTCCTGGTCGGCACCTGGCAGCTGGACATCGCGCCGCAGGTCTTCATGGACCGGGTGCACACGGCGCTCGAGATGCGCCATTTCGTGATCGGCATAGCCAAGGCGCCCGTGTTCGCCGCCGTCGTGGCCATCATCGCCTGCGGCATGGGCCTGCAGGTCAGCCGCGACGCGCGCAGCCTGGGGCAGAACACCACCTCCACGGTCGTGCAGTGCATCGTTTGGGTCATCGTCCTGGATGCCATCTTCGCCGTGACGTTCCAGCAACTGGAGATGTGAATGGAGCGCGTGCTCACCGTCGAGTCGCTCGTCACCCGTTTCGGCACCCAGGTCGTGCACGACGGCGTCTCGTTCTCCGTGGATCGCGGGGAAGTCGTGGCGCTGATCGGCGGCAGCGGCAGCGGCAAGTCCGTGCTGCTGCGCGAGATCATCGGGCTGGTCCGGCCCACCGCCGGGCGCATCGAACTCCTGGGCATCGACGTGTGGCAATCCGGGCCGTACGAGATGGACGACCTGCGCAGCCATTTCGGCGTGCTCTTCCAGGACGGGGCGCTCTTCTCGTCGCTGACGGTGGCCGAGAACGTCGCGGTTCCCTTCGTCGAGCACACGGCGCTCACGCGCGACCTCATCGCGCCGCTGGTCGGGTTCAAGCTGGCCATGGTCGGGCTGCCGCCGGACGCCGCGGCCAAGTTCCCGGCGCAACTCTCGGGGGGCATGCGCAAGCGCGCGGCACTCGCCCGCGCGCTCGCCCTGGAGCCCGACCTGCTTTTCCTTGACGAGCCGACCTCGGGGCTCGATCCTGTAGGCGCGCGCGAGTTCTACCTGCTGCTGCGCGCGTTGTCCGACAGCCTGGGGCTCACGGTGTTTTTCCTGACGCACGACCTGGACATGCTCGTCGCGATCGCCGACCGGGTCATTGCGCTCTCCGCCGGCCGGGTGATCGCCGACGGCCCCATGGACTCCGTGCGTGCCAGCGACGATCCCTGGCTGCAGGAATACTTCGCGAGCCGCGCCTGACCATGGAACCCGAAGCCAAGTACACGCTGGTCGGCGCCGCTGCGCTCCTGCTGGTCGCCTTGCTGGCCGCGGCCCTCGTCTGGCTGAAGAGCAGCGGGGAGGGCAGGGATGCCCACCGCTTCAAGATCTACTTCGAGAAGCACTCGCTCGAGGGGCTCGAGCCCCGCAGCTACGTCACCATGCAGGGGATGAAGGTGGGGTCGGTGACCGGCTTCCGCTTCTCGACGAGCCGCAAGGGCGCGGTCGAGGTCTTCGTATCCCTCGACCCGGGGACCCCGGTCCGGCAAACCACGACGGCGACCACGGAACGGCACCTCGTCACGGGGCTCGCTACCGTGCGGCTCGCCAACGGCTCGGAGGACAGCCCTCTGCTCACGGCGACCCCGGAGGGCGAGCCTTACCCGGTGATCAAGGAAGGCGGCTCGCCCATGCAGCAGATGTCCGACACGGTTTCGCAGCTGGCACAGCACACCGGCGAAACAATGCGGCAGATCACCGCCACCCTCACGCCGGCGAACATCGCCGCATTCACCGAGATCCTGGACAACCTGCGCAACGTTTCGCGCCGCGCGGACGCGATGGTGACCAAGGCCGATGCCACGTTCACCTCGCTGGGCGGCGCGGCGGAAGAGGTGCGCGCGCTCGCGAGCGCGGTGAAGGCCGATGCCGACACGCTCACGAAGACCTACGCGACCCTGGGAACCGATGCGACGGCCTCTATCGGCGAGATCCGCGAGGCCGTCCGGAAGGTGAGCGCCGACGTCGACCGGCTCTCGAAGCGGGCCGATGCCCTGCTCGCGAGCGGCGACGAGGGCCTGCGCGACACGGCGCGGGCAGTGCGTTCCGCGGCGGAAGCGCTCGGCACCGCGGCGGGCCGCCTGCGCGACCCCCGCGAAGTGATCTACGGGCCGCCCGAGGGCGGCCTCGGCCCCGGGGAGAAGACGCGATGAAGGCCGTTCTCGGTTTCCTGCTCGCCACGAGCCTTGCCGCCTGCGCCATTCCGGGGCCGCGCGAGCCGGAGCGCTACTTCATCCTCGACGCGGGGATCGCGGCGCCGCGCTCCGGCGCCCCCGTCGTCGCGACGCCCACGACCGCGGCGAGCTTCTACGACACGCAGGACATCGCCTACAGCCGGGCGCCGGGCACGCGCGCCTATTACCGGTTCAACCGCTGGACCGAGCGTCCGCAGCGCAGCATCCACGGGCAGCTCGCCGCGCGCCTCGGGGGCGGGCCCGCGAAGGGCGGGCTTCGCCTCGACACGAACCTCGACGAGATCTACCACGACGCCCCGGAACAGCCGGGGACGTCGCGCATCGCGATCACGGCCGAGCTGGTCGATCCCGATAGCCGCACGGTGCTCGCCCGCCGCACGTTCAGCCGCTCGGCGCCCGCCGCCTCCTACGACGCGCCCGGGGCCGTGCAGGGCTTCAACCGGGCACTCGCTGCGCTCATCGGCGACATCGAGGCATGGGTCGCCGTGGAGGCGCGGCCGAAGCCGAGGTAGGGCCGCTTCAGAACGCGAGGGATACGGCGAACGCGCCGAAGTCGTCGCTGCGGTCCTGGCTCTCGAACTCGCGGGTGCGCCGGACGTGCGTGTAGGTGAGCCGCGCGCCCTTCCAGGTGACCGCGAGGCCCCACTGGAAATCACCGACGAGATATTCCTTCTGCACGCTGCGGCTTTCCTTCCACGTGTTGCCGTCGAGGAAGATGTTGCGCGCGATGGCGCGGCCGTCGACGCCGGCGAACAGGTACCAGGAGAAGGTGTTCGACGGAATGAAGAAGCCGGAGCCCGGCGGACTGGGCCGGATGCGCATGGGGCCCAGGTCGCTCGTGAGGCGCTTTCCCAGGCGCACGGTGAGCCCGGCGTTGGCGTAGGTGTAGACGTTGCCGAGCGCGCCGCCCGCGTGCGGCGTCATGTCCATTTCGATCCCCTCGAACTTCGCGGTGGCCACGTCCCTCCAGCGGCGCTGGTAGGCGAGCTCGATGCCGGGCTCGTTCCCGAGCTGGGTGTCCCAGCCTTGCGGGTCGGGGGACCCGGTGATCCGGTGAATCTCGGCCTGGCTTTCCCTCGCGAGCGAAGCCGGCCCCACCACGCCGAGCGTCAACGCGAACTGGTCCGTCTGCCCGGCGGACTCGACGCCCAGTCCGATCGTCGCGTAGAGCCACCCCGCGTAGGGGCGGTCGCCGGGGGCGGGAACGGCGAGGGTGATGTCCTTGGGCGTGTACATGTTCTGCCCCACGATGTAGCCGTGCCGGATGTCGCCGATCTCCGGAAACCACGGGACGCTTCGCGCGATCCTCACGGCCCAGTCCGGCGCGGGCTTCGGGCTCGCCACCCAGGCCATCGCCACTCCGCTGGTGTAGTTGTCGTCCGAGTCGTAGAAGAGGTCGTTCTCGACGAAGAGGTTCCACACGCCGGTCCTCGGCACTTCATCGGCGGTGGCCGGAAGCGCGACCCATAGCGCTGCCGCGAGGCCCAGGCCGGCGGCGCGCCTCATGCCGTGGTCGCCGGGCGTCGCCGGGCCAGCCACGGCTTGGGCGTCGGGTTGATCCTCCTGTTCGCGCTGCACGGCGCACGATTCCGGGTTGCCATCGCATCAGGATATACGGTGCGGTGACAACCGGGGCAATCTCGCCTCGCAAGCCGGCGAGGGGCGAGCGCCGATTGACCGGCGTCAAGGAGGTGTAGAGTCGGTGGCATAGGGTGAAGGTGTGGCTGTATCCCGTAGTACCACAAGGCAACGGGAGGAAAGGACGCCATGCAAGGCAATCTCCAGGTCACGTTCAGGGACATGCCGCCGTCGGAGGCCCTCGAGGCCCGCATCCGGGAAAAGGTGGCGAAGCTCGAGCAGTTCCATCCCAACATCACCAGCTGCCGGGTCACGGTCGAGGAAGCGCACCGGCACCAGCAGCAGGGGCGGCACTTCGGCGTGCGCGTCGAGGTGCACGTGCCCGGGCACGATGCCATCGTGTCGAGGTTCCACCACCACGAGGACCCGTATGTCGCCGTGCGCGACGCCATCGGCGCCGTGCGTCGCCGGGTCGAGGAGACCTGGCGCGAGTCGCGCGGCGAGGTGAAGGTCCATGCCACGCCGCAACACGGCAAGGTGGCGCGCGTCATGGCCGAGGAGGGCTTCGGCTTCATCGAGTCGTCCGACGGCCGCGAGTTCTACTTCAGCCGCGAGAACGTCGTCCACCCGTCCTTCGACAAGCTCGGGCCCGGCGTCGACGTGCAGTTCTTCGAGGAAATGGCGGGCGAAGGCTCGCAGGCGCGGCGCGTGAGCGCCGGCCGGCACGGCTTCTAGCCCGTCCCCCACACCCACCCTCAACCCCGACCCCTCTCCCGCAAGCGGGAGAGGGGAGACCTTCGCACCCTCACCCCAGCCCTCTCCCAAGGGAGAGGGAGCAATGTTCTCCCCTCTCCCGCTTGCGGGAGAGGGGCCGGGGGTGAGGGCGGCTGTGAGGGCGAAGTTGACCCGGGTCAAACGTCCCCCTCCCTCCCGGGGTAGCTTGGAGTGGTCAGGAGGCAATTGCCGTGGGTGCCAAGCAGATCGTTTTCGGTGACGCGGCCCGGGCGAAGATCGCCTCGGGCGTGAACCAGCTGGCGCAGGCCTTGCGGTGCACCCTCGGCCCGAAGGCGCGCACGGTCGTGCTGGACCGCCCGTTCGGTCCGCCCGTCGTGATCAATTCCGGCGTCGTCGTCGCCCGCGAGATCGAGCTCCCGGACGCGCTCGAGAACATGGGCGCGCAGCTGGTGCGCGAGGTGGCGAGCAAGACATCCGACGTGGCCGGCGACGGCACCACAACGGCGACCATCCTCGCGCAGGGACTCGTGGCGGAAGGCATGAAGCACGTCGCCGCGGGCATGAACCCGATGGATCTCAAGCGCGGCATCGACCTTGCCGTCGAGTCGGTGGTCGACGAGCTCAAGCGCCTCGCGAAGCCCTGCGGCTCGCGCACGGAGATCGCCCAGGTGGCGGCCATCTCGGCAAACAACGACGCGGCCATCGGCGAGATCGTCGCCAACGCGATGGACAAGGTGGGGCGCGAAGGCGTCATCACCGTCGAGGACGGCACGGGGCTCGCGAGCGAGCTGGAGGTGGTCGAGGGCATGCAGTTCGACCGCGGTTACCTGTCGCCCTACTTCATCAACACGGCCGAGAAGCTGCGCGTGGTGCTGGAGGATGCCGTCATCCTCCTCTGCGACCGCAGGATTTCGAACCTGACCGAGCTGCTGCCGGTGCTCGAGGTCGTGGCGCGCGCCGGCAAGCCGCTGCTAGTCGTCGCCGAGGACGTGGAGGGCGAGGCGCTCGCGACGCTGGTGGTGAATACGCTGCGCGGCGTGATCAAGGCCTGCGCGGTGAAGGCGCCCGGCTTCGGCGACCGCCGCAAGGCCCTGCTCGAGGACATCGCCATCCTGTCGGGCGGGCGCGTCATCGCCGGGGAGGCAGGCCTCAAGCTCGAGGACGCGGGGCTGGAGGACCTGGGCCGCGCGCGGCGCATCGAGATCGACAAGGACGACACCACGATCATCGGCGGCGCGGGCGACCCGGAGAAGGTGAAGACACGGGTGGCGGAGATCAAGCGCCAGGCCGAGGAAACCACGAGCGACTACGACAAGGAGAAGCTGCGCGAGCGCGCGGCCAAGCTCGCCGGGGGCGTGGCGGTCGTGAAGGTGGGTGCGGCTACCGAGACGGAAATGAAGGAGCGCAAGGCCCGCGTCGAGGACGCCCTGCACGCCACGCGCGCTGCGGTGGAAGAGGGCGTGCTCCCCGGCGGCGGCGTGGCACTCCTGCGCGCCCGCGCGGGGCTGGGCAAGCTGCACTGCGCCAATTCCGACCAGCAAAGCGGCGTGGCCATCGTGATGCGGGCGCTGGAGGAGCCGCTGCGGCAGATCGTGGAGAACGCCGGAGACGAGCCCTCGGTGGTGCTCGACCGCGTGCTCGCCGGCGGCGGGAACTTCGGCTTCAACGCGCTCACCGGCGAGTACGGCGACATGATCGCGATGGGGATCCTGGACCCGTGCAAGGTGACGCGGACGGCGCTGCAGAACGCGGCCTCGATCGCCGGGCTCATCCTCACCACCGACGTGATGGTCGCAGAGCTGCCCGCTGACGCAACCGGGAATCCGCAATCGATGGAGGGAACGTGAACCACACCAGGAACCAGCTTCAGCCTCACCGCCGGCCGGTTGCACCGGAAGTCGCTGCCGAGCTCGAGGGCGCACTCGTCATCGAGCGTCCCGACGGCTTCTGGCTGCAGCCTGCACCGGGTGGCCACGAGACGGGCCCCTACGCGACCCTGGTCGAGGCCATCGAGGACTACCGTGCCGCCGAGGACGAGGACGATCTCGAATCCGAGGACACGCTCGCCGACGTGGAAGCCCAGATCGGCGTCGCCGACTGGATCGACCCGGAAACCTCCGCCCCGGCGGAGGACGGCGTGCCGCACCTCGAGGATCATTGAGGCCGGCGCCATGCCGGACGGCACGATGCCGCCGGGAACCGCGGGATTCGTCGAGCGGCTGCGCTCGCCGGGGTGCTACGCGCACGCCGCGGGCGAGGTCGAGCTCCTCGAGACGCACATCTCCTGGGTCCTGCTCGCGGGGGAGTACGCCTACAAGATCAAGAAGCCCGTAAGCCTGGGCTTCGTCGACTTCTCCACGCTCGCGGCGCGGCGCTTCTACTGCGAGGAGGAACTGCGGCTCAACGCCCGCACCGCGCCCGACATCTACCTGGAGGTCGTTCCCGTCACCGGCACGCCGGAGCGCCCCGTCATGGGCGGCGAGGGCGAGGCCTTCGAGTACGCGGTGAAGATGCGCCGCTTCCCGCAGGAGGCGCTGCTCGATCGCGTGGCGAAGGCCGGGCGGCTCGACGCGGGCGTGGTCGAGGCGTTCGCGCGGTCGGTGGCGGCGTTCCACGCGAACGTCGCGCGCGCGGGTGCCGACGGGGCGTTCGGGTCGCCATCGGCGATCCTCGCCGAGGCCGTGGCCAACTTCGCGCAGCTCGAGCTTTTGGACGCCCTGGACGACACGCGCGCAAACCGCCAGTGGCTCGCGTCGTGGACGCTTCGCGAGTTCAACCGCCTCGAGCCGCACTTCGCCCGCCGCAAGCACGAGGGCTTCGTGCGCGAGTGCCACGGCGACCTGCACCTGGGCAACGTCGCGTTGCTCGACGGCAGGCCCGTGCCCTTCGACGCCATCGAGTTCAACGAGTCGTTCCGCTGGGTCGACGTGATGAACGAGGTGGCTTTCCCCGCGATGGACCTCTTCCACCACGGGCTTGCGAGACTCGCCTGCCGGTTCCTCGACGCCTACCTCGACGCGACCGGGGATTTCGGCGGGCTGCGGGTGCTGCGCTTCTACCTCGTCTACCGTGCCATGGTGCGTGCCAAGGTGTCGTGCATCCGCGCGCACCAGGAGGGGGTGGACGCGCACGATCGCGAGCGTTCCGCCAACGCCTACCGCGGCCACCTGGAGCTGGCGCGTAGCCTCGCGCGACCGCCGCGGCCGGCGCTGGTCGTGATGCACGGGCTGTCCGGATCCGGGAAGACCACCGTATCGCAGGCACTCGTGGAATCGCTGGGGGGCGTGCGGCTGCGCTCCGACGTCGAGCGCAAGCGCCTGCACGGGCTGGCTGCCGCGGCGCGCACCGGATCTGCGCCCGGCGACGGGCTGTACACCCCGCAGGCGGACCGCATCACCTACGGGCGCCTGTCCGCCCTTGCGGGCGAGGTTCTCGACGCGGGCTGGCCGGCGATCGTGGATGCGGCGTTCCTCAAGCGCGCGTGGCGCGAGATGTTCCGCGAGTTCGCGCGCGAGCGCGGCGTTCCCTTCGTGCTCGTGGCCTGCGCGGCGCCGGAGGAGGTGTTGCGGGAGCGCGTCGCGCGGCGCGAGCGCGAGAGCCGCGATGCCTCCGAGGCCGGGCCCGCCATCCTCGAGCGCCAGTTCGCCTCCATCGAGCCGCTCACGGCCGACGAGCTCGACTCCGCAGTCATCGCCGACGCGCAACGCCTCGGCGACGACCTCGGCGAAATTCTCGCCAGCGTCGCAAAACGGGTCAACTGACCCGGTCAGTTGACCGGGTCTACAGGGCAGTCCCGGGAAGGGTTGACGGGGCGCAAGCCGGAGTGGCGGGAGGGTGGGGAGAATGAAATGGCAGCCATCTTCGGAAGGGGACAGCGATGAGGACTGGCGAAGCGTGCAACCGCACCGTGATCGTCGTCGGGCGTGAAACGCCGCTGGCCGAGGCGGCGAAGCTCATGCGCAAGCACCACGTGGGCAGCCTCGTGGTCGCGAAGAAGACCTACGGCAACAAGCCCGAGGGCATCGTCACCGACCGCGACATGGTCGTCGAAGTCATGGCCGCCGATCTGGATTACCGCACCGTGACCGTCGGCGAGATCATGGGCGACAAGCTGGTGGTCGCGAAGGAGACCGACGACAGCCTCGACACCCTGAAGCTCATGCGCGCCCGCGGCGTGCGCAGGGTCCCGGTGGTGACCGAGAAGGGCGACCTGGCCGGCATCGTGGCGGTCGACGACCTGCTCGAGATCGTCGCCGGGGAGCTCGAGGACATCGTCCACGCCATCGGCAACGAGCAGGGGCGCGAGACGAAGCGCCGGCGCTAGCCGGGGCCCGGCGACCGTGGACGGGGAGCACGGCACCTTCGAGCACGGCGCCGACTTCGGCATCTTCGGCCGCGGCCCGCTCGTCGAGGACGCCTTCCGCGCCGCCGCGCAGGCCGTGTTCGCGCTCACGACCGATCTCGCCGCGGTCGGCCCGCGCGAGAAGATCGCCTTCGAGTTCGACGAGAACGACCTCGAACTCGCCCTCGTTCGCTGGCTGAACCTGTTGCTCTCCCACGCGGCCGACCGCGGCCTCGCCCTGGGCCGGTTCGCGCTGGAGCGCGACGGCGACCACTGGAAGGGCGCCGCCTGGGGCGAGCCGTGGCACGATGGCCTGGAGCGCGGCACCGGCGTGAAGGGCGCCACGCTCACGATGCTCTCCGTGAAGCAGGAAGGCAGTGCGTGGGAAGCGCGCTGCGTCGTCGATGTCTGATAACGGGAGCAAATCTATTTATGGGACGGTTCTACGGAACCGGTCTATTGACCGGTTCCGTAGAACCGTCCCAGAAAAGGGAGATACACCTTGGACATGACGCTCCTGAAGGAAGTGGACCCGTGCACCTGGTCGCTGGCCGCCGACCCCCGCACGGGCCGCCGCGAGGCGCGCCTGTACGGCACGCGCGAACTCGTCGCCGCGATGGACGACAAGGTGCTCGAGCAGATCGGCAACGTCGCAAGGCTTCCGGGCCTGGTGGGCGCGGCGATGGCGATGCCGGACGCGCACTGGGGCTACGGCTTCCCCATCGGCGGTGTCGCGGCCTTCGACCCGGAGGCGGGCGGCATCATCTCCGCGGGCGGGGTGGGCTTCGACATCTCCTGCGGCATCCGCTGCCTGCGCACGGGCCTCGCGAAAGGCGACGTGCTGAAAGTGGCGCAGAAGCTTTCCGACGCGCTCTTCCGCGACATCCCTGCGGGCGTGGGCGAGGGCGGCAACCTGCGGCTCACCGTCCCCGAGCTCGACCGCGTGCTCAAGCAGGGCGCGCGCTGGGCGGTGGACGAGGGCATGGGCGAGGAGGCGGACCTCGAGTTCATCGAGGATCACGGCTGCGCGAAGGGCGCGGACCCCGCCTGCGTCTCGCCGCTTGCGAAGTCGCGCCAGCTGGGCGAGATGGGCACGCTCGGCTCCGGCAACCACTACCTCGAGGTGCAGTGCGTGGAGCGCGTGCACGACGCACAGGCTGCCGAGGCTTTCGGCATCGCCGAGGGGCAGGTGGTCGTGTCGATCCACTGCGGCTCGCGCGGGCTGGGCCACCAGATCGGCACCGACTTCCTCGTGAGCCTGGCGAAGGCGGCCTCGCGACTGGGCATCGCGCTGCCTGACCGCGAGCTCGCCTGCGCGCCGATACGCTCCCCCGAAGGCGAGGAGTACCTCGGGGCGATGAACGCCGCGACCAACTGCGCGCTCGCCAACCGGCAGATCCTCGCCCACCTCACGCGCGGGATCTTCCGCCACTTCTTTCGCGATGCGCGCGTGGAAACGCTGTTCGACGTCTCGCACAACACCTGCAAGATGGAGAACCACGAGGTCGACGGCCGAAAGTGCCTGCTCTACGTCCACCGCAAGGGCGCCACGCGCGCCTTCGGCCCCGGCCACCCGAGCCTGCCCGCGCGCTACAGGGCTGCGGGGCAACCGGTGGTGATCGGCGGCAGCATGGGCACGGGCTCCTACATCCTGGCCGGCGTGGAGACGAGCGAGGCGCGCGCCTTCAGCTCCGCGAGCCACGGCGCCGGGCGCTCGATGAGCCGCAACGCCGCGCTTCGCCGGTGGCACGGCCGCGAGCTCATCGACGAGCTGGCCGAGCGCGGCATCATCATCCGCACGCGCTCGATGCGCGGGGCGGCCGAGGAGGCCCCCGGTGCCTACAAGGACGTCGAGGCCGTCGCGGAGGCCACTGAACGCGCAGGCCTCGCCCGGCGCGTCGCCCTCCTGCGCCCGATGATCTGCATCAAGGGCTGACAGCCTCGCCTCTCCCTTGGGAGCGACCCTCATCCCCAGCCCTTCTCCCGGAGGGAGAAGGGAGCGTTTCTCTCCCCTCTCCCTTGGGAGAGGGGTCGGGGGTGAGGGTCGGTTCAGGGTTGTGCCGGCGCCGGCGAGAGGTGCCGCGTGAACCACTGCGCGGCGTGGCGCGCCGCGATCTCCAGCGTGCCGTGCTCCTCGAAAAGGTGCGTTGCGCCGGGGACGACGATGAGGGCCTTCTCGCACTTGAGGAGCGCGAAGGCGCCTTCGTTCAACTCGAGCACCTCGGTGTCGTCGCCGCCCACCACGAGGAGCGTGGGCGCCTTCACGCGCTCCAGCGAAATGATGCCCGCGAGGTCGGGGCGCCCGCCGCGCGAGACCACTGCCGCGACCCTCGAGGGCACCGCTGCCGCGAACTGCAATGCCGCCGCCGCGCCGGTGCTCGCCCCGAAGAGCCCGACGGACACGCCGCGCGTCGCCTCCTCCACCGCAAGCCAGCGCACCGTGTCGTGCAGGCGCTGGACGAGGAGCGCGATGTCGAACCGGCGCTCGTGGTCCTGGTCCTCGGCCGGCGTGAGGAGGTCGACGAGGAGCGTGCCCAGCCCCTGCTCGCGCAAGATCGCCGCGACGAAGTTGTTGCGCGGGCTGTGGCGGCTGGAACCGCTGCCGTGGGCGAAGAGAACCACGCCCCTTGCACCGGGCGGCATCTCCAGCATGCCTTCCAGGGAAACCTCTCCCGAGTCGATGCGAACCAGTCGCTCGCTCCCGGTTGCCATGGCGCTTACCTCCCGGCCAGTGCGGCGACGACTTCCCGGTCTTCCACCTGGCCGAAGGCGCGGTAGAACTGGCCCACCGCGTGGAAGCCGGGCGGCGTGTCGAGGCACACGACCTCGTCTGCGTGCGGGCGGACCTTCTCGAGGCTTTCGGGCGAGGCGACGGGCACGGCGCACACCAGCCGCGCCGGATGCCTGGCGCGCACCGAGTGCAGCGCGGCGATCATCGTCGCCCCGGTGGCGAGGCCGTCGTCGACCACGATGACGGTGCGCCCCGCGGGGTCGAACGGGTGGCGCGAGGGCGTGTACAAGGCGCGACGGGCGCGCATGGTGGCGAGCTGCGCGGACGTCTCGTCCGCGAGGTAGGCCTGCGTGGCGCCCACTTCGGCCGCCCACTCCGCGATGTAGGTCCAGCCCGCCTCGTCGACGGCCCCAACCGCGAACTCCTGGTTTCCGGGTGCACCGAGCTTCCTCACGAGCACGACGTCCAGCTCGCCGCCCAGCTCCTTCGCGACGAGGCGCCCCATCGGCACGGCCCCGCGCGGGATCGCGAGTACCAGCGGGTTCTTGCCGCGGTACCTGGCGAGTGCGGCGGCCAGTTGCCGCGCGGCGTCGATGCGATCCTCGAACTGCATCCGCACATCCTCGGCCTCCCAATGGAGGCGTGATTGACGGGTGTCAACGGAGGGCAAACGAGAGGGTGCATGATAAAAGCGCGCCCGGCGAATGGGCCCCCGCCCGTATGCCGCGGCGCGAGGAGAACGCCATGAGAGTCGAACGGGTGTTCACGCGTTCCATCGTCGGCGTGCCGGAGATGTGCGACCTGCGGGACGCCGCCGCGATGATGCACAAGTACCACGTCGGCGCGCTGCTGGTGACCGGCGATGCGCCGCACGACTCCACCGTGGTCGGCTTCGTGACCGACCGCGACATCGTGGTGCAGGCCGTCGCGCGGGACATCTCTCCGCGCGAGATCACCGTGGGCGATGTCATGACGCCCGTCGTGGCCACGATCGCCGAGACCGCCGACCTCTACGAGGCCCTGGAAACCATGCGCGGCGCCGGCATCCGGCGCCTGGTGGTGACCGATGCCGAGAACCGCATCGCGGGCTTCCTCTCCCTCGACGACGTGTTCGACGGCCTGGCCGCGGAGTTCGCCAGCGTCGCGGCGCTCCTCAAGACCGAGCGCACGCGGGAGGTGGCGCAGTTCGAGGAGATGAAGGCGGCCGCGTAGAGGTCTCCCTTCTCCCTTGGGAGAAGGGTCGGGGATGGGGGTGCGATTGCTCCCATCTCCCTTGGGGGATAAGCCGGGGGTGAGGGTGTGATCGCTCCCCTCTCCCTTGGGAGAGCAACCGTGTTGAGGGTCAAGCGGGTTGATGGGCCGCAGGCGGCTGCCAGCGGGTCTGGGTCTTGGCCATGGCGTTCAGGATCGTGAGCATCTTGCGCATGCAGGCAACGATGGCGACCTTGCGTGGCTTGCCGGATGCGGTCAGGTGTTCGTA
>JAABQW010000300.1 GCA_011391275.1 Betaproteobacteria bacterium | reverse complement strand
CGGGAAAAAGCTTCTTCCGCAGGTGGTGGATGTGCACGTCGATGGCGTTGCTCTCGGCCACCTCGTCCCATCCGTAGAGCGCCTGCTCCAGCTTGTCGCGCGTGAAGACGCGGCCAGGCTGGGAGAGCAGCTGTTGCAGCAGGAGGAACTCCTTGCGCTGCAGTGCGACCGGGCGGCCCTGGTAGCTAACCTCCTGGCTCACGGGGTCGAGCCGGACGTCGTGGAACTCCAGCGCCGGCTGCGGCCGGTTCAGGCTGCGGCGCAGCAGCGCGCGCAGGCGCGCCTTGAGCTCGTCGACCTCGAAGGGCTTGACCAGGTAGTCGTCCGCGCCCGCGTCCAGGCCCGCGATGCGGTCGGTCGTCGCGTCGCGCGCCGTGAGCACCAGCACCGGAGTCGCGTTGGCGGCGCGGCGAAGGCTGCGCAGCACCTCGAGGCCGTCCATGCGCGGCAGGCCCAGGTCGAGGATCGCGATGTCGAAGCTCTCCTGGCCGAGCGCGCGGAGCCCGCTGGCGCCGTCGCGCACCCAGTCCACGGTGTATCCCTCGGGCTTGAGGGTCACGCGAATGCCTTCCCCGAGATCCTCGTCGTCCTCGACCAGCAGGAGCCGCATGCCGCTTCTTCCCTCCGGGGCCGATGGACGGACCCCTAGTCCAGCTTGGCCTGCACGGCCTTCAGCAGTTGCCGGGCTTCCTCGCGCCGGCCGGCATCCGCGCTTGCGCGGGCCGGACGGTCGGCTGCGGCCAGCGCCTTTTGCAGCGCCGCCCTGGCCTCTCCGTAGCGCTTCTGGCGCAGGAGGAAATCGCCGTAGAAGTAGTTCGGGTCGATGCCGTTCGGGTTGATGGCCAGGGCCGTCTTGAGCATCGCTTCCGCCTTCTCGTCGTCGCCGAACGCGATGGGCCAGCCCGGAACCTGATAATACAGGCTGCCGAGACTGGTGTAGGCGGAGCCCTCGAGCGCCCTGGCGTCGAGCTTGAGCGCCTGCTCCAGCTCCGTCTTCGCCTGCTTCACGAGGTCCAGCGCGCCGAGCCCGCCCTTGGCGCCGGCCCAGGTGCTCAGCACGATCCCCTTCCAGATGCGCAACTCCGCCGCCTGCGGTTCGGCGGCGATCGCGCGATCGGCCAGTTGCGCCAGGTCGGCGAACGCGGTCTCGCGCTGCGCGGCCGGCGTTGCGTAGTTGATCTCGGCCCAGCGGCCCTGGATTCGCTCGAGCTGCGTGCGGCTCGCGTCGGTGAGTGCAAACGCGGGGAGGCTGGCGAGGGCGATCAGCCCCAGCGCGAGATTGCGGATGGTCTTCATGCGGACTCCTTGGGAAGGTCGTGGCGGGCGAAACGCTGGATGGTGGGAAGCTGCTTGCGCAGCGCCTGGTCGACGAGGCGCGGCCAGAGACCGTTCAGCTTGACGAAGATCTTCTCCGGCCAGCCGAGGTAGAGCTCCTCGCGGCCGCGGGCGATGGCCCGGACGATCTGCGCGGCGACCTCGCGGGGCGGGTCCATCGCGACCTTCAGCTCGTCGTTCATGGCGACGACGGGCGCGGCGTTCATGGCCGTGCGTGTCGCTCGCGGCGCCACGTAGAGCACCTTGACGCGGCTGTCGGCCAGCTCGCGGCGCAGCGCCTCGGAGAAGCCGCGAATGGCGAACTTGCTCGCGCAATAGGCAGTGAACCCCGGGTAGCCGATCGAGCCGAAGGTGGAGCCGACGTTCACGACGAGGGCCTCCGGGGCCTTCCGCAGCCATGGAAGCATTCGGCGCGTGAGCTGCATCGTCGCGGTGACGTTCAGCGCGAGTAGATCGGCGATGGCCTCCTCGTCCTGCCGCTCCAGCATGGCGAACTGGCTCACGCCGGCCGCATTGACGAGGCAGTTCACGCCGCCGAGCCGGCCGACGGCCGCCTCCACCGCGTCGCGCCCTTCGCGCAGGCGCAGGTCGGCCTGCACCACGCTCACCTGGCCGGGGTAGCGTTTCACCAATGCGGAAAGCGCGTCCACCTGGCGGCCGACGAGGAGAAGCTTGGCTCCCCCGGCGCACAGCCCTTCGACGAGCGCCTGGCCGATCCCGCCGCTGGCCCCGGTCAACAGCACGCGTGCTTCCTTGAGGTTCATGGCCTGCCCTCAGTGCGTCGCGGGAATCGTGCGGAACATGTCGCCGTAGAGGCGATACACCACGCGAGCGGTGTGCACCACGGCCGCCTTGTCCTCGTCCCTGTCCAGGCGGGTCATCAGGCCCTCGAACGTCTTCATGTGCCCGATGTCGAGGCTGCCGTGCGAGGTGAGGTAGCTGAACGCCCTGGCGGGGAGGCCGAGGCTCTCCTGGATGACACCGGCGGCCCGGGTCGCCAGCGCGATGCTGGTGCCTTCGAGAACGTTCACCATGCCGAAAAAGCTCACGGGGTTGTGGCGCTCGATGCGGTCGTAGACGTAGCTCACCATCAGCTCGGTGGGGAGCGCCGGGGCGCCCTGGCGCACCGCTTCCGGGTCGCCGCCGCTTTCCGCGATGTCGTTGAGGATCCACTGCTCGTGGCCCGTCTCCTCCTCGATGTATTCGGCGACCGCGTCGCGCAGCCAGGAGAGCCGCTCCGGGAGGCGCGCGCCGCAGGCCATGAGCAGCGGCACCGTGTGCTTGACGTGGTGGTACGCCTGCGTGAGGAAGGCGACATAGCTTTCGCGGCTCACCGCGCCTGCCATGGCCTGGCCGATGACGGGGGCGGCGAGCAGGTAGTCGCGATCGCCGGCCGTCTGTTCCTGGAGCTGCGTGAAGAAGTTCATGCGGGGACCTCGTGGTTTCGTTCGGGCGCCTGCGCATTGCAGGCGTCGGGATAGGCCTGGAGGATGGCCGCGCGCCGCGGGCGGCCGTTGGCCGTCGCAAGCCCGTTGGCCGCCGTGAAGGGCTCGCGGGCCCGCACCCAGTGGTGCACGCGGGCATAGTCCGGAAGCCGGGCATTCACCTCGCGGACCGCCGCCTCGATCTGCGCATCGCTGCACGCCGCATTGCGCGGCACGAGGACGGCGAAGTTGGCGGCGAGCGCCTCGCCGTGCAGCCACGCCTGGGCGATCGGCGCCTGCTGCGCGAGCTCGGCCTCGACCCACTCGGGGTTCACGTTGCGGCCGTAGGCGGTGACGAACATGTGCTTCTTGCGCCCGTGCAGCGAGAGGAAGCCGTCCTCGAGGCTCCCCAGGTCGCCGGTGGCGAGCCATTCGTCGCGCAGCGGCGGCTCGTCGAGATAGCCCAGCATCCTCGGGCCGCGCACCAGGACTTCGCCGTCGCCGGCCACGCGCACCTCGAGATGCGGCAGGGGCTTGCCCACGGTGCCGATCCGGCGCGCCTGCGGCGTGTTCAGGCAGACCACCGACGAGCACTCGGAAAGGCCGTACCCCTCGAAGACGGGCAAGCCGCACGCCTCGGCGCGCTCGAGCAGTTGCGGCGCGACGCGACCGCCGCCGACGGCGACGAAGCGAAGGCTCCCCGGCAACCGGAAACCGCGCTCCGCGGCGCCGACCAGCGCCAGCAGCAACTGCGGCAGCAGGATGATGCTGTGCGGCCGGCTGGCCTCGAGCGCCCCGAGGAAGCGCTCGAGATCGAGCCCGCTCGCTCCCTGCAGGCCGATCTCGCGCATCGGTCGCAGTTCGACGCAGGCCCCGGCCAGCAGCGGCGCGTAGATGCCCGCGACGTTCTCCAGCAGGGTGGCGAGCGGCAGCACGCACAGGTGCCGGCCGACATCCGCCATCTCGCTCGCCCGCCACAGGCTGCGGGCCACGGCGAGCTGGGTTCCTTCATCCAGGCACACGCCCTTGGGATGGCCCGTGGTGCCCGAGGTGTAGGTGATCTTCCGCGTTCCCGCAGGCAACTGCGGTGCGCTGTCCACTTCGCGCCGCCAGACGCCCGGCGATCGCTCGACGAAGCCGTCCACGCCAACGGGCGGAGGTACCTCGCCGATGAAGGTGTCGACGCCGGAACTCGCGAGCACGTGGCGCTGCTGTTCCACGGAGAAGAAGCCGGGGACGGGCACGCAGACGCGCCCGCTGAAGAGAAGCGCCAGGTCCCACGCCACCCACTCGACCCCGTTGTCCAGTGCCAACGCGACCCGGGATGAATCGAGATCGTGGAGGATGGCCGTGCAGCGGGCGATCGCGTCCCCGAGACCCGCATAGGTCACGAGGAGGTCGCCTTCGCTCAACGCGGTGCGATCCGCGTACGCACGAAGGGCCCCACGCAGCGCGTCAGCGGCAGGCAGCATGAACCGGCTCCCGCTGCGCGATCGTTCCCGCCTCACCCGCGTCCCGATACGCGCCTTGCCGCGCCAGCTGGCGGTACCCCTCGGGAATTCGGCCGACCATGACCTGCGGGCGGCAATCGTAGTAGCGCCCCCAGTCGGACAGCTCCGCGCCAACGCGCGCCGGATCGGCCGGGCCTAGCCGCTGGGGGCCGAGCCCGAGACGCCGGAAGCTGTTGATGAGCGCGGGCGTTCCCGTGAACGCGACCCAGCGCAGGCCCTCGCCCGCGAGCCGGTCGGCCAGCGAAACGATGAGCCGTCGGGCGGTGCCCTGCCCGTCCGCGGCGAGGTTGCCGACTTCGACGATCTCGGCGCGATCGACAGCTTCGCCGGCGCGCAGGCCGATGGCCTCCTCGATGGGCAGGTCGAGGTAGCGCTCGAGGAACAGCGGGCCCGGCTGTGCGAGGCGCAACCCCACGGCCCCGTGCAGGCTGCCGTCGGCCGCATGCAGACCGAGCAGGCAGGGCATGAAGCGCGTGACACGGGCCGAGTGCTGCTCGGCGAAGCGCCGGCGGATGAAGGCTTCCACCACGAAGCGATGGTGGCCCGGCGCGGCCTTCACGAGGCGCAGGCCCGGTGCGGGCGCGCGCTCGAACGGCACGGGCGCTCCGCCGGGGATGCCGTGTCGCTTCAGCACTGTGGCTTGCATGGATCGGTCCGATGAACGAGTCGGGGCGATCCTAGCGGGCCATCATTAGCTGAACGTTAAGCGGTCTCCTGTCGTCGCCATGTCACATCGTCGCGGCACCATGCGGCCATCCGATGAGGACAACGCCCATGACCGCCTACTCCCTCTCCTCCGCGATCTGCCCCGTCGGCACGCGGGGCCATCGAATTGTCGTCACCGCCGTGGCAGGCGACAACCGCAACCGCGAAGAAGTCGCCATCGACATCGTCTCGACGACCTGGGAAGCGGAGCGTCGCCGGGCCGAGCTGCTCGCGCTCGTGGAAAGCCACCTGCGAGAACGCGGCCACGACGTCGTCGACTGCTGCGAGGACTAGCCTCAGCGGCGCACTGGCGTTCGCGGGCCGCAGCGCAACGCGAATCCGCCGAGGGCTGCTAGGACGGGTACTCGGGGAAGGTGGGCAGCCCGTCGTCGGCACAGGACCAGTCCGCGCGGAATCCGCAGAAGATGCGCGCCTGCGGCTTGATCGGCGCGTCGTCGTCCAGTGAACCGGCCGGGATCAGCACGACGTCGGTGCCGGGCGCCTGCCGCGGCAGGCGGCTGCCGCAGCTGGCGCAGAACTGGTTGGTGAAGCGCTTGGCCTCGGGCAGCTTGAACGAACGGACCTGATCCTCTCCCTCCAGCCACCGCAGTACACCCGGCTGCAGGAACAGGTTGGAGGCGTGCCCGGTGCCCGAGGCCTTGCGGCATCGCGAGCAATGGCAATGGAGGAAGCGCGTTGGAACGCCGGTTGCCTCGTACTTCACGGCGCCGCACAGGCAACTTCCCTTCAGGGTGGTCTGGGTCATGGCGTTCCCGTCTCGATGTCCGGCTGACAGGATACTGAAGTGGCCGACCCGGTCAACTGACCCGGTCTATTCGGGAACGGAATGGACCGGGTCAGTTGACCGGGTCAGGCGGGGGACGGGAAACCGTGATTCTCCCGCCGGATCAGCGACTTCCAGGCGCCGCACCGCTTTGGTGCAGCGCACAAACCACTGCGAAAACTTTAGAGCATTTCCTCCTATGGCTCCCCGTATAATGGCGACCTTTTGTGCAGCGCAGCATTGCCGTGCTTTCCCGGCAGAGCGCGCAATCCAAGGAGGTGTCCATTGCAAGCCCGAACACGGACTTCGTGGGAAAGCTTTGCCCTCGTAATCGCCCTGGTGTGCGTTGCCCTCGTGGCGGCGCCCATGTCCGAAGGACGCGGTGTCGGCTTCGCCGGCGCACTTGCCGCGGCGAAGCAGGAAGCCCTTCTCGCCCCGCTGGCCGAGCCCGCCAAGGCCGGCCATACGACGCTGCTGGCAGCCAGGCCGGACCTCGACCTGCCCGCCGAGGCAACCGTTCGTCGTTTCGCCCCCATCGTCGCGCGCGCAGCCCGCGTGCATGGCGTCGATGAAGCACTGGTTCACGCGGTGATCTTCGCCGAGTCGTCCTACGACCCGGACGCGATCTCGCCCGCCGGCGCCTCGGGCCTCATGCAGCTCATGCCCGCGACGGCCGCGCACTACGGCGTGCGCGACCTCTTCGACCCGGCGCAGAACGTAGGCGGCGGCGTGCGCTTCCTGCGCGACCTGCTCAAGCGTTTCGACGGCAACGTCGAGCTGGCGGTCGCCGCCTACAACGCAGGGGCGTACGCAGTGATCCGCGCGGGCAACCGCGTGCCGCCGCATCCCGAGACCGCGGCCTACGTGCCGAAGGTCATCGACTATTACCGGCACTTCCAGGCGCTGAACGGCTGATCCCTCCCGGGGCGGCATGGCGGTGCGGGGCTCGCACCCGCGCAAGTTCATTCGTTGACACCGCAGTGAACTGATGTTAACTAGCCTGCAAGTTCGCACGGCCGGGGAAGCCCGGCACGGCGCCGCACACCGGCGTCGGGCGCGAAGGGGAGCGGGCCATGAAGATCCTGTGCATCCACGGCGTCGGCCACCAGGACGCCGTCGACCCTGAGGCGACAGCGGAGAACTGGAGGCGCGACTGGGAAGGCGTCGTCTCACAGGGCCTTCGCAAGTGGAACGCCGGCGCCAACCCGGAGTTCCGGTTCCCCGTCTACGATCCGTCCTTCGCGGCCGCGCCGCTGAAGGCCGCCACCGTCATCGAGGCGATGGGCCGCCTCGCCGCGAGCGGGCTCTTCTACGGCCTGGTCGACATGTTCCGCAGCCGGCGCGGGATCGGCGACATGATGGACCGCGTGCGCTGGTCGGCCGGCATGGTGGCGCAGTGGGTCGCCCTCGAAGACCTGCGCGAGGAGCTGCGCAACACGATCGGGCAGGAGATCCTGCGGTTCCAGCCCGACGTCATCCTGGCCCACAGCCTGGGCTCGCTCATCCTCTACGACACGCTCAAGCACGACGAGGCCGCCGGCGGCGCGCTGTCGGCCGGCCGCTCCGTGGTCACGCTCGGCTCGCAGATCGGCAACAGCGCCGTTCGCAGCGTCTTTGGCGGGCGCATCGAGGAGTTCCGCCACGCCGCATGGTGGTGGCACCTCTTCAATCCCGAGGATGACGTCTTCACGTGCGAGGTCAGCCCGCCGACGGCCGAGCGCTTCATGCAGGTCCTCACCCACTTCGACCTGCCCGGCCGCGCCGACCACGACGCGACGGCCTACCTCGGCCACGACGAGACGGGCCTCGCGGTATGGCAGGCGCTCGGAACCGCCACGCGCGGGGCCACGACGCGCCCCTTCGCGATGCGCCGCCCGCCCACGGTCACCACCCGGGCGCTCGACCGGCCGCAACAGCGCGCGCTACTCGTCGGCGTGGCCGACTACCCTGCGCCGGAGCAGCGCCTGGCCGGGCCGGTGAACGACGTGTTCCTCATGAGCTCGCTCCTCCAGGAGCTGGGCTTCCCGCCGGACAACATCCGCGTGCTCCTCGACGAGCGCGCCACGGCCGAGGGCATCCGCGAACGCCTGCGCTGGTTGCTCGAGGATGCGCGCCCGGGCGACTGGCTCTACTTCTTCTTCGCCGGCCACGGGGCGCAGATTCCCTCCTATGGCCGCGATGCGGAGGTGGACCGCATCGACGAGTGCCTGGTGCCCTGGGACTTCGACTGGGAAGCCGGCAAGGCGATCACCGACGACGAGTTCGCCGCGCTCTACGGGCAGCTCCCGTACGAGGCGCAGTTCACGGCGATCCTCGACTGCTGCCACTCCGGCGGGATGGCGCGCGCCGGGGGATCGCGCGTTCGCGGCCTCGCACCGCCCGACGACATCCGCCATCGCTCGATTCGCTGGGACGCCGACACGCAGATGTGGCTGCCCCGCAAGCGTCTCCTCGAGGCCGGCAGGGACCGCGCCTCCCGCATGCTTGCCGACAAGCGCGACAAGAAGTCGCTGCTGGGCGAGGCCGGGACGGTGCAGCGGCTCGGGCGGGCAACGAGCCTGTGGACGGAGTCCGGCGACTTCTCCCGCGCGACCGCCGCGATGGGACACATGGGGCCCTACACGCCCATCCTCATCGAAGCCTGCGACGAGAACGAGTTCGCCTACGAATACCGGCACGGCAACATTTCGTACGGCGCGTTCACGTACGCCCTGTGCGAGGCGGTCCGCGACGTCGCGCGCCGCAACAAGGAGCGCCGGCGCCTCGGGCAGAAGCCGCTCGCCCTCACCTTCGACGGCCTGCACGAGGAACTGAAGAAGCGCATCCGCTCCGTGATCCCGGAGCCGCAGAACCCGCAGATCGTCGGCCCGCGCGCCTGGCGCAACAAGCCCATTCCGGGCATCTGATCCGGGGAACGAGGGACGTCGTCGTGACGCACCGCTATTGCGCCGCCCGATTCCCGCGGATGCCGGGAGCGCGCCCCGGTGTGAAGGGCAACCGGCTGCGCCTGATCCGCGAGACGGCATTCAAGTGGCTGAACGGCACGACGATCACCTACGCGTTCTACGACCGGCCGGCACGGTGGAAGGCCGGCGAGAGCCAGATGGACGTCGTGCGACGCGCCTTCGCGCTCTGGAAGTCGCTCGGCATCGGGCTCGAGTTCCTCGAAGTCGCCCGTGTCCGGGATGCCGACGTGCGCATCGCCTTCGACCAGTCCGACGGTTCGTGGTCCTACGTGGGCACCGACGTGCTGAACCAGCCGCGCAGCCAGCCGACCATGAACTTCGGCTGGAGTCTCACGGAAGATCCGGCCGAGGGGCTGGACACGGCGCTGCACGAGATCGGGCACGCGCTCGGTTTCCCGCACGAGCACCAGAACCCCATCGCCGGCATCGAGTGGAACGAGGCGGCCGTCTATCGCAGCCTCGCCGCGCCGCCCAACCGCTGGAGCCGCGCGACGACCTTCCGCAACATCATCGAGAAGATCGCGCCGGACACGGTGGCCGGTTCGAGGTGGGACCCGAATTCGGTGATGCACTATCCCTTCGAGGCCGGGCTGATCCTGCGGCCGGAGCGGTACCGCCGCGGGCTCACGCCCAAGGGCGGGCTTTCGGCTCGGGACCGCAAGTGGGTGCGGCACTTCTATCCGCCGATCAAGGCGAAGGCGAGGAGGCTCACGCCCTTCCAGTCGACCCCGCTCGCGCTTTCATCGGGGCAGCAGGCCGAGTTCACCTTCACGCCCGATGCCACGCGCCGGTATACGTTCGCGACCTTCGGCGAGGCGGACACGCACCTGGCGATCCGCAGCGTGGCTGAAAGCCCGCGGGATGCGATCGCGGAAGACGACGATTCCGGAACGGACCGCAACGCCCGTGTCACGATGCGCCTCGAGGCGGGCCGGCCCGTGCGGGTCCAGGTGCGGATGCGCTACATCGCCACACCGGGGAACGCGGCGGTCATGGCCTGGTAGCGCGCAGCCGGGTCGCGGTCGAAATCTTCCGGAGCGCCTCAGGAGATGGCTTCGAGGCCACTGTCCTCACTTCCACCAGGAACCGCGGTCGTGCTCGACATGAGTGAGCAAACAACCGCACGCGGCCGGTTAGAAGCGCTCCACCCGGGGTCGCAGCTCCACTCCCTACGTCGAGGCGCTATGGCCCGACGACCCAGGCGGCACACTGCGCTCGCAGGGACTGCGGCGTCCAGGCTTCCGGAACGATCGACGATTCCGTGCGCTCCAGGAGTTCCTTCGTCTTCGCCTTGTCCCGGGCCAGGCAGGCGAACCTGGCGTAGTTGTTGAGGTTCCAGGAATCGGGATAGCGGGCCACCACATCCTCGAACCCGGCCTTCATCCGGGGCCACACCGCCAGCGAATCCTCGAACAGGTCGTTGGCGAACTGCGACTGGGAGGCGTACCAGTAGATCCTCGCGTACATGCCTTGCCCTTCCTGCCCCTGCGTCCTGCTAGTCGCGTCCTGCGCGAACGTCTCGACCTCGCCCACGTCGCCGTGCCACTTCGGCATGAGGTACTCGAGCGCCATGAAGTACGTCTGGTAGTGAAGGGGCTCCCGGTTCACCGCCTCGGCCAGCAGCTTCTCGAATTCGTCACGCTCCCAGTTTTCCGCGCGCGCGATCGTCAGCATGGTTTCGTACCAGCGAGGGTCGCGGGAGGCGACCTCCTTGTGCTTCTCCAGGTGATCCCTCGCCATGGCGATGTATTTCCTGAACGGGGCCCAGGACTCCGGCTTGACGTTCGACGCGTAGTCACCGCCCCGATAGGCCCAACCATGGTCGATGAGGACGCCGGCGTGGACGATGTGCGCGGCCGGCGAGTCCGGGTACTTCCGCATCCACTTCCGCGTCGTGCTTTCGATCAACTCGAACGCGCCATCGATGTCCCCGCCCAGCGCCGCCCGCTTTTGCCTCTCGGCCAGGGAATCGATTCCCCCATAGAAAAGCGTGAGATGCCAGAGCCCGCTGGGCGTGCGGCTCTTCCCGGAACGAAAGCGGTCCGCCATTTCCTCCAGCCGGGGAAAGTCCTCCGAAATGAAGCTCAGTTGCGCGGATCGCATGGTGGCGGCGCGCTGCGCCACTTCGCCGGCGGCGTCCGGCCGGGGGCCCGGGGCGGAAGAAAGGCAGGAGGCCGAATACAGGAGGCCGCAAACAAGCGGAAGCAACGAGAGGGCGGTTCGCATGGCGTGGAGAATGGGAAGTGGGGCGATCAATGAGCAGTCCGGCCCCGCAGGCGAAACGGCCGTTTCCGGGGCCGCTTCACGCTAGCACACGCTGTTTCAGGACATCCAGACCCAGATCAAAGCACTGCCCGCGTGATATCCGATCAACCTGGCCCCGACGAAGGCCTGCCCCAGGGCCGCGCAGACCAAGGCACCGTGCGAGAGGATTGATCCGGCGCGATAATGTGCCCGACACGACACGGGATTGCCAGATGACCATTCAACTGCACGCATTCGACACCCCCAACGGCCGCAAGATCAGCGTCGCGCTGGAAGAGATGGCGCTGCCCTACGAAGTGAGGATCGTCGACATCCGCAAGGGCGACCAGCACGATCCCGCGTTCCTCGAGATCAGCCCGAACGGCAAGATCCCCGCCATCGTCGATCCAGACGGGCCCGATGGAAAGCCGGTGAGCGTCTTCGAGTCTGGCGCGATCCTGATCTACCTGGGCGAGAAGACGGGCAAATTCTGGCCCCGAAGCCTTGCGGCGCGCATCCCGGTGCTGGAGTGGCTCATGTTCCAGCACGGGGGGTTCGGGCCGATCCCGGGGCAGGTGCATCACTTCCTCACGGTCGAGAACGAGGCGGACCGTCGCTACGGGCTCGAGCGCTACTCCAAGGAAACCCGGCGGCTCTACGGCGTGATGGACGGACGGCTGGCGGGCCGGGAGTTCTTCGCCGGCGAGTTGTCGATCGCCGACTTCGCCATCGTGGGGTGGGCGTGGCGGCACCCGCGGCACAAGGTCGACCTGGCGGACTATCCGAACGTGCGGCGGTGGTACGAGGCCATGATGGCCCGGCCGGCGGTGCAGCGCGGGTTCGCGGTGAAGCTGAGTTGACCCGGTCAACTGACCGGGTCAACGGTGTGAAGGGTTGCGTCCCCTTCACCCCCGATCAACGGCCGTACTTGCGAGTCGTCCGCGTACGCGAAGCCGGCCTGACTGGGCGGTAGGATTGCGCCGGCGCTTCATGCGCTGCTGCAGGCAGGAACGGATTGGCCACCTCGAGGCTCCCGAAGCGCCGGCCGTGCTGCAAGTCCTCGCTCAGGAGGACATCGCAGTGCGCATCCAGGGCCGCCTGGACGATGAGGCCGTCCCAGATCGACAGCGAGTGGGCCTGGTGCAGTTCGATACCGCGGGTCACGAGATCGGGCGTGTGCGGAACCGTGTCGTGGCCGCCCCAAAAGCGGACGAGGTCGAGCGCCTGAGCGGGACCCACGAGCCGGCGCCTCACGGAGGTCGCATGGAACTCCACGAGCACTTGTGTGCTCACGACGAAGGACTCGTCCTCGATCGATCTCTCGATGAGATTCCGGGCAAGCGCACGCTTGGCCGCATCGTCCGGATCGCGCGAATAGACGAGGACGTTGGTGTCGAAGAAGCACCTCACCGGCCGGCGCTCCGTTCGGCGAGCATCGCGTCGTAGAGCGCATCGCGGCTTTCCTTGCCGAGCCGCTTGCCCTTGACGCCCGGATCCGCATCGATGCGCGCCTGGAGCTCCCGATATTGCGCGAGCCTGTCATCCCGACGTCGCGCATAGATCTCGATGGCGCGGCGGCAGATCTCGTTCACGCTGGTGCCCTCCTTGATGGCACGCACGCGGGCTGCCTGAAGGAGGGAGTCTTCGATGGAGAGGGTGACGTTGGCCATGGCGGGGATTCGGCTTTGCTGTTTGACACATAACCAGTGTAGCACGGATTATGTGCCCATCTTGTCCGCGGCCCCCCCTCACCCGAGGCGATCGCGCGGGCCTGCCGCGACTATCATGTGACGCCTCCGTCCTCGGAGATCGACCTTGCCGAAGCCCTCGCTCTCAGTTGCGCTCGCCCTGGCACTTGCGCCGTCAATCGCCTCCGCAAGCCCCGACCCGGCTCTCCAGCCTCTCGCCTTTCTCGCCGGGCACTGCTGGATCGGGACGATTCCCGGCACCGCCGACACCGACGAGCATTGCTTCGCCTGGGTGTA
>JAABQW010000299.1 GCA_011391275.1 Betaproteobacteria bacterium | reverse complement strand
CCAGTCGCGAGGTCGACAGCTTGTCGTAGCCCCCGAACCAGCCGTTCACGTGGATCGAGCTCACCTTGGCCGTGAGGCCCTCGGACTCCATGATCGCCACGATCCTCGCCACCGCGTCGCGGCCCAGGCGCGGCACGTCCTCGCAGAAGTCGACGGCGAGGTCCGCCTCGCGGTAGGGCTGGTCGGAGGCGATGCCGCTGCCCGGGACTTCCGCGAGGATGCGCGCCGCGATGGCTTCCAGCCTCTCCGCGCGCCGGCCCCGCTCCGCGTCGCCGATCACGTAGCGCTTGACCAGCCGGCCGGCCTTCGCGTCGTGCCGGAACCAGAAGGCGCCGTTCTCGCCCACCACCGCGTCCACCGGCCACATGCGCGCGATGTGGTCGCACCACCCGGCCGGGCGCCCGGTGACCGGGATCACCAGCAGCCCCGCCTCGCGCAGGCGCTCCAGCGCGGAGTACGCCACCGCGTGCAGGCGTCCGTGCGTCGTGAGCGTGTCGTCGATGTCGGCGAGCACGGCGCGCACCGCGCGGCGCGCTTCGAGGGGGAATTCGGCGAGGGGTTTCATCGCAGGGTGTCGACCTTTGATTCGCAGGGCAATGCCTGTGTCACTCCGACGCAGCAGGGGCTGGATGGGCTGGGTCTTTTCTTTCGCTTTTGGGCCGACTCAAGCAGGTTCCGGCGTCGATACCCAAGCCTATGTCGAGGCGCGTCGGACGTCGAAGCCAATGGCAAGTTCACTCGGCCCAAAAGCGAAAAAAAGACCCAGCCCATCCAGCCCCGATCCCTTCTCCGTTCAGCAGCACCACGAACAGGATCGCCGTCGAGATCTCGGCCCAGGACTCCTCTCCGCGATGCCCCGGAGCGAACTACCCGCGACTTCGACGTCGCGGCGATCTCCCCCTTCGAGGACGGCCGGACGGCTGCGCCGCATGTGCCGCGATCGCCCGGCTACGCCGGCTTCCTGGTCGCGAGGTAGTCGGCGACGGCCTGGCGCTGGGCGGCGTCCATGTGCAGCCCGCACTTGGTGCGGCGCCACAGGATGTCGTCGGCGGTCTCCGCCCACTCGTCGGCGACGAGGCACTCGATCTCGCGCTCGGTGAGGCCGGCGCCGAAGCTGCGGCCGAGCTGCTCGGGCCTGGTGATGTCGCCCAGGACCAGCGGCGTGCGGCCGCCGTGGCGGCGCACGACGCCGTCGAGGAGCTCGCGCGGGAAGCCCTTGTAGCGCTCGAACATCTCGTCGCGGAAGGCGTTGTAGTTGGGCACGTCCCCGCCGGGCAGGGGCGCTTCCCGGGTCCACTTCGGCCCCATGGGCGGCAGGTACGGGGCGAGCTTGTCGAGCACCGACTCGGCGAGGCAGCGGTAGGTGGTGATCTTGCCGCCGAAGAGCGAGAGCACGGGGGCCTTGCCGTCCTCGTCGTCGAGCTCGAGCACGTAGTCGCGCGTGATCGAGGAAGGGTCGGACTTGCCGTCGTCGTAGAGGGGGCGCACGCCCGCGAAGGTCCACACCACGTCGGCCCGCGAGATGGGCCTGGCGAGGAAGCGGTTGGCCGCCTCGATGAGGTAGTCGGTCTCGCTGTCCGTGATGTCCACGGCCTCCTCGGGGGTGTCCACGGGCACGTCCGTGGTTCCGATGAGGCTCCACTTCCCCTCGAAGGGGATCACGAAGACCACGCGCTTGTCGGTGTTCTGGAGGATGCAGGCGTGGCCCAGCGAGTGCACCTTGGGCACCACGATGTGGCTGCCCTTCACGAGGCGCACCTGGGCGCCGGTGGGCCGGTGCGGGACGCCCTTCAGCACGCTCGATACCCAGGGCCCCCCGGCGTTGACGATGGCGGTGGCCGTGACCGTGCGCCGCGAGCCGTCGCGCACGTTCTCGAGCTCGGCCTGCCAGACGCCGTTCTCGCGCCGGCCGCCGACGAACTTCGTGCGCGTGAGCACGGTGGCGCCCTTGTCGCGCGCCGACATGGCGGTGAGCACGGTGAGGCGCGCGTCGTCGACGCGGCAGTCGGAATAGACGATGCCGGAGCGGATCTCGGACTTGAGGCCGGCGCTGTACTCGACGTGCGGAAAGCCCACCGTGTGGGAGCCCGGCAGCGACACGCGCTTGCCGAGGTGGTCGTACATCCACAGGCCCATGCGGATCATCCACACCGGGCGCATCGTGCTGTCGTGCGGGAGCACGAAGCGCATGGGCCGCACGATGTGGGGCGCGGCGTTGAGGAGCACCTCGCGCTCCTCCAGCGCCTCGCGCACCAGCCGGAACTCGTAGTACTCGAGGTAGCGAAGCCCCCCGTGGATGAGCTTGGAGCTCCACCCGCTGGTCGCGGAGGCGAGATCCGCCATCTCCACTTCCAGCACCCGGAGGCCGCGCCCGGCGGCGTCGCGCGCCACCCCGGCGCCGTTGACGCCCCCACCGATGACAAGCAGGTCGTAATCCGCAGGTCTTGCCGACTGGGACGACATTTTTCTTCTTCCTTTCCCCCGGGAACTTCCCGGATACCCCTACTTTACCTCCGCCCGGCCGAACCGGGACCACCACAAAAGGGCAATCATCGTCTTCGTGTCCGGGATCAAGCCTTCGCGAATCCACCCCAGGGCATCCTCGATCCGCGCCGGGAACACCTCCAGGTGCTCGCCCGGGTCCAGGCAGGCGCCCACATGGACGAGTTCGCGCGCGCCGTAGAGCTCGATCACCTCGTTGGAGTAGCCGATGCAGGGGTGCAGGGTCGTCACGTGCCACCATTGCCCGGCCTCGTAGCCGCACTCCTCGACGAGTTCGCGCTTCGCCGTCTCCAGCGGCGGCTCGCCCTTCTCCATCTTGCCCGCCGGCAGCTCGATGTAGTGGCGGCGCATGGGGTAGCGGTACTGGCGCTCGAGGAGGACGGTATCGTCGTCGAGGAAGGCGAGCATCATGACCGCGCCCGGGTGCTCGACGTACTCCCGCCAGGAGGACCCGCCGCCGGGCAGGCTCACCTCGTCGCGGCGCAGCTTGAGGAGCCCGCCGTCGTAGGCGAGCTGCGAGGAAAGCGCGGTCTCGGTGAAGTCGCCGGCGGGCTCGGGCGGGCGCTTCACGGCGTCGGGCCTACAGGCTCGCGGTGATGGCGCGCGCGCAGAGGTCCATCAGCGGCGCCGGGACGATGCCCAGCGCCAGCACCGCCAGCGCGTTGACCGACAGGAGGACGCGCATGTCGCCGCGCTCCGCGATGGTGATCTCGCCGGCCGGCTCGTCCATGTACATGAGCTTCACGAGCCGCAGGTAGTAGAAGGCGCCCACGACGCTCATCAGGACGGCGAAGACGACGAGCCAGCCGAAGCCGGATTCCCACGCCGCCTGCAGCACGGCGAACTTGGCGAGGAAGCCGACGGCCGGCGGGATGCCCGCCAGCGAGAAGACGATGACCAGCATCACGAAGGCGAACCAGCGCGAGCGGCGGTTGAGGCCGCGGAAGTCCTCGAGCTCCTCGGCCTCGAAGCCGGCGCGAGAGAGCAAGAGAATCATGCCGAAGGCGCCCAGCGTCATGAGCACGTAGGTGAGCACGTAGAACATGGCCGAGCTGTAGCCGTTGTCGGTGCCCGCGAGGATCCCCAGCAGCAGGAACCCCATGTGCGAGATGGTCGAGTAGGCGAGCATGCGCTTCAGGTTCGTCTGCGCGATGGCCACGACGTTGCCCAGGCCGATGGAGGCCACGGCGAGGATCGCGAGCATCTGCTGCCAGTCGGCGCCCATCGGCCCCAGCGCCTGGGCGAGGAGGCGCATCACGAAGGCGAATGCGGCGATCTTGGGCGCGGCGCCGATGAAGAGCGTGGCCGGCGTGGAGGCGCCGTGGTAGACGTCCGGGACCCACATGTGGAACGGCACCGCCCCGAGCTTGAAGGCCACCCCCGCCACGACGAAGACCAGGCCGAAGACCGCCAGCGTCTGGCTTTGCGGCGTGCCGGCCAGCGACGCGGCCACGCGCGCGATGTCCAGCGACCCGGTGCCGCCGTAGACCATCGACATGCCGTAGAGGAGCATCCCCGAGGCGAGCGCGCCCAGGACGAAGTACTTCATCGCCGCCTCCGTCGCGCGCGCCGAGTCGCGCTGCAGGGCGACCATCGCGTAGAGGGAGAGCGCCAGGAGCTCCAGGCCGAGGTAGAGCGTGAGGAAGTGGTGCGCGGAGATCATCACCATCATCCCCAGCGTCGCGAAGAGCGAGAGCGAGAGGAACTCCCCGCGCAGGAGCTCCCGCACCTCGAGGTAGACGCGGCTGTAGACGAGGGTCGCGGCCACCGCCAGGAGCACGGACACCTTCAGCACCTGCGACATCGGGTCGGCCACGAACATGCCCTGGAAGGTCACCGCCGAGGGGTGGCCGACGAGGGAGCCGGCCAGGAATGCCGTGCCCAGGAGCGAGCCGATGGCGAGCCAGAACGAGACGTGCTTGTCCCGGTCGGCCACGAAGAGGTCGATCACGAGGAGCGCCGACACGAACGCGAGAAGCGCGATCTCGGGAATCGCGGGCGCGAGGGTGGCGAGCGAGAAGGTGGCGGTGTTCATCAGAGCTTGGATGCCGTCACGTGCCGCAGCAGCTCGAGGATCGTGGGGTTCATCACGTCGGCGAAGGGCTTCGGGTAGATGCCCATCGCCAGCACGCAGGCGGCGAGGAGCGCCAGGAAGGCGAGCTCGCGGCCGCTCACGTCCTTCAGCGCCGCGACGTCGGGGTTGGCGACCTCCCCGTAGACCACGCGCTTCACCATCCACAGCGTGTAGGCCGCGCCGAAGATGAGGGTGGTGGCGGCGAGGAACGCGTACCAGAAGTTCACCTTGACCGCGCCCATGATCACGAAGAACTCGCCCACGAAGCCGCTGGTCGCCGGGAGCCCCGAGTTGGCCATGGCGAAGAGCACGAAGAAGGCGGCGAAGACCGGCATGGTGTTGGCCACCCCGCCGTAGGCGGAGATCTGCCGGGAGTGCACGCGGTCGTAGAGCACGCCCACGCACAGGAACATGGCCGCCGAGATGAAGCCGTGCGAGACCATCTGGATGAGCCCGCCCAGCACGCCCTCGGCGTTGAACAGGAAGAAGCCCAGGGTCACGAACCCCATGTGCGAGATCGACGAGTAGGCGATGAGCTTCTTCATGTCCGACTGTACGAGCGCCACCAGGCCGATGTAGACCACGGCGACGAGCGAGAGCGTGATCATGAACCCGGCGAGCGCGTGGGAGGCGTCGGGCGCGATGGGCATGTTGAAGCGCAGGAACCCGTAGGCGCCGATCTTGAGCGTGATGGCCGCGAGGATCACAGAGCCGCCCGTGGGCGCCTCCACGTGGGCGTCGGGCAGCCACGTGTGCACCGGCCACATCGGCACCTTCACCGCGAAGGACATGAACATGGCGAGGAACACGAGCACCTGCGCCGTCATCGTGAGCGGCAGCTTGTGGTAGTCGAGTATCTCGAAGCTGCCGTTGGTCTGGTGGTAGAGGTAGATGAAGGCCGCGAGCATCAGGAGCGACCCGAGCAGCGTGTAGAGGAAGAACTTGACCGCCGCGTACACCCGGTTGGGCCCGCCCCACACGCCGATGATGAGGAACATCGGGATGAGCATCGCCTCGAAGAACACGTAGAAGAGAATGGCGTCCAGCGCGGCGAAGGTGCCGTTGATGAGCCCCGACATGATGAGGAAGGCCGCCAGGTACTGGCCGACCTTCTCCGTGACGACCTCCCAGTGGGCGATCACCACGAGCACGGTCATGAAGCTGTTGAGGAGTATCAGCGGCATCGAGATGCCGTCCACCCCGAGGTGGTAGTTCACGTTGAAGAGCGGGATCCAGGGGCGCAGTTCCTCGAACTGCATGGCCCCTCCCGCGGCGAGGCTGAAGCCCGTCCACAGGGGGATGCCCGCGGCGAAGCCCAGGATCGAGCCCGCGAGCGCCGTCCAGCGCGCCGGCGCCGGGTTGCGGTCGGAGGCGAGCGCCAGCACCGCCACGCCGAAGGCGATCGGCAGCCAGGTGACCAGCGAGAGGATCGGGAAGCCCTGCGACATGGTCCTTTCCTAGATCCTCGCGTGGTAAAGCCAGAGGGTGAGAAGCGCGAACACGCCGATGATCATCGTGAACGCGTAGTGGTAGACGTAGCCGGTCTGCACGCGGCGCGCGACTCCGGCGAACCATCCGATCAGCCTCGCGGTGCCGTTGACCATGATCCCGTCGATGATCGTGCGGTCGCCCCATTTCGCGAGGCCCTCGCCCAGGGCGCGCGCCCCGCCGGCGAAGAACCAGTCGTTGAAGTCGTCGAAGCCGTACTTGCGCTCGAGGATGGTGGCGAGCACGCCCGACTTCGCCTTGATCACGGCGGGGAGGTCCGGGCGAACGAGATAGAGGTACGCGGCCAGCGCCACGCCCGCGATGTCCAGCCAGAACGGCAGCGTGCCGAAGGCATGCAGCACCATCGCCCCTGCTCCGTGGAAGAGCTTCGCCATTTCCGCCATGGTGGCCGTGGAAGCGATGGACGAGCCGAACCAGTCGCCGTACAGCATGGGCTGGATGGCCCACCAGCCGATCACGACCGACGGGACGGCGAGGAGCACCAGCGGGAGCGTCACCACCCACGGGGACTCGTGGGGGGTTCCATGAAACTCCTCGTGGCCCGGCTCCTCGTCGCCGGCATGGGCATGCCCGTGGGCGTCGCGGAAGCGCTCCTTGCCGTGGAAGGCGAAGAAGACCAGGCGGAAGGTGTAGAACGCGCCCGCGAAGACCCCGCCGAGGGCGAGCAGGTACGCGAACCCCGCGCCCGGCGTCTGCGACACGTGCAGCGCCTCGATGATGGACTCCTTCGAGAAGAAGCCCGAGAACGGCGGCAGGCCCGCGTTGGCGATGGCCCCGATGAGCACCGTCGCGTACGTCCAGGGCAGGTACCTGCGCAGTCCCCCCATCTTCCGCATGTCCTGCTCGTGGTGCAGCGCGATGATCACCGAGCCCGCGCCCAGGAAGAGCACCGCCTTGAAGAAGGCGTGCGTCATGAGGTGGAAGATGGCGATCGGGTAGGCCGCGGCACCCAGCGCCATCGTCATGTAGCCCAGCTGCGAGAGCGTGGAGTAGGCGACGACCCGCTTGATGTCGACCTGCACGATGGCCACCAGCGCCATGAAGAACGCGGTGATGGCCCCGATCACGATGACGAACGAAAGCGCCGCCTGCGACAGCTCGAAGAGCGGCGACATGCGCGCCACCATGAAGATGCCGGCGGTGACCATCGTGGCCGCGTGGATGAGCGCGGAGATGGGCGTGGGGCCCTCCATCGAGTCCGGCAGCCAAACGTGCAGCGGGAACTGCGCGCTCTTGCCCATGGCGCCGATGAAGAGGCCCACGCAGATCACCGTGAGGAGCGACCAGTCGGAGCCCGGGATGAGCTCCACGACCGTGCCGGCGAAGCCGGGCGCGGCCTTGAACACCGCCGCGTAGTCGAGCGTGCCGAAGGCCGCGAACACGAACCCGATGCCGAGCAGGAACCCGAAGTCGCCCACGCGGTTCACGAGGAAGGCCTTGAGGTTCGCGTAGATGGCGGTGGGCCGCTTGAACCAGAAGCCGATGAGGAGGTAGGACACCAGCCCCACCGCCTCCCAGCCGAAGAAGAGCTGCAGGAAGTTGTCCGCCATCACCAGCATCAGCATCGCGAAGGTGAAGAGCGAGATGTAGGAGAAGAAGCGCTGGTAGCCCGGGTCGCCGGCCATGTAGCCGATGGTGTAGACGTGCACCATCAGCGACACGAAGGTGACCACCAGCATCATCACGGCCGTGAGCCGGTCGACGAGGAAGCCCACGTGGATGGACCAGCCGTCGCCGGCGATCCAGGTGTAGAGCGGCGCCGAGAGCGACTGGCCCGCGGCCACGTCCCGGAGGATGGCGAGCGAGGCCAGGAACGACAGCGCCACCGAGGCGATGGTCACCGTGTGCGCGAACGCGCGCCCCAGCTTCCAGCCGAGGAGCCCCGCGAGGGCCGCGCCCGCGAGGGGGGCGAAGGCGGCGACGGTGGCGAGGGTCATCAGGTCCATCGGCGCCTTCAGCCCTTGAGGGAGCCCAGGTCGTCGACGTTGATCGACCTGAGGTTGCGGAAGAGGGTCACGAGGATCGCCAGCCCGATGGCGGACTCGGCGGCCGCCACCGTGAGGATGAAGAACACGAAGACCTGCCCCGCGGGGTCGCCCAGGAAGTGCGAGAAGGCGATGAAGTTCATGTTCACCGCGAGCAGCATCAGCTCGATGGCCATGAGGATCACGATGAGGTTCTTGCGGTTGAGGAAGATGCCCGCCACCGCGATGGAGAAGAGCATGGCCCCCAGGACGAGGTACTGGCCGAGCGAGATCATTCCCCTCCCCCTTCCGGCGTCGCCGGCGCCTCGCGCGCCGGCGCGTCCTTCACGATCTTCAGGCGGTTGGCCTTGGTGGCCGCGAGCTGCTCCGCGGGATCCTGGTAGCGGGTCTCCTTGCGCCGGCGCAGCGTGAGCGCGATGGCGGCCACGATGGCCACCAGCAGGATGACCGCCGCGAGCTCGAAGGGAAAGACGTAGTCCGTGTAGAGGAGCCGCCCGAGCTCCTTGGTGTTGGAGTGGCCGGCGGGCGGCGCCCCCGGGGAACGCGGCCCGTCGACGCCGAACTCGCGCGACCCCAGGACGAGCGCCATCTCGAGGGCCATGAGCGCGCCGATGCCGCCGGCGAGCGGCAGGTGGCGCCAGATGCCCTCGCGCAGCTTGTCGAAGTTGATGTCGAGCATCATCACCACGAAGAGGAAGAGCACCATCACGGCGCCCACGTACACCATCACCAGGGCGGCGGCCAGGAACTCCGCGTAGAGGAGAAGCCAGAGGCAGGCGGCGGTGAAGAAGGCGAGCACGAGCCAGAGGGCCGCGTGGACGGCGTTCCTCGTCGTGATGACGCGCAGCGCCGCGCCGATCAGGACCACGGCGCAGACGTAGAAGGCGGCGAGCTGGATCGTCATCGGTACCTCGCGTCCTCGGCGCGGTCGGCCGCTATCTGCGCCTCGTAGCGGTCGCCGATCGCGAGCAGCACGGGCTTGGTGTAGTACAGGTCGCCTCTCGCCTCGCCGTGGTACTCGAGGATGCGCGTTTCCACGATCGAATCCACCGGGCAGCTCTCCTCGCAGAAGCCGCAGAAGATGCACTTGGTGAGGTCGATGTCGTAGCGCGTGGTGCGCCGCGTGCCGTCCTGGCGCAGTTCGCTCTCGATGGTGATGGCGAGCGCGGGACACACGGCCTCGCAAAGCTTGCAGGCGATGCAGCGCTCCTCCCCGTTCGGGTAGCGGCGCAGCGCGTGCAGCCCCCGGAAGCGCGCGCTCTGCGGCGTCTTCTCCTCGGGGAAGAAGACGGTCACCTTGCGCGCGAACATGAAGCGGCCGGTGAGGGCGAGCCCCTTCAGCAGCTCCGTGAGGAGGAGGCTCGAGAGGATGTCCCTGGCGCGGTTCCACATGGCCGTCATTTCCCGAACCAGATGGAGAACGGCGCGGTGCTCGCCAGGGGCTCGAGCATCATCACGCCCGTGACGGCGATCCACACCAGCGTGACGGGGATGAACACCTTCCAGCCCAGCCGCATGATCTGGTCGTAGCGGTAGCGCGGGAACGAGGCCCGCACCCACAGGAAGAGGAACATGAAAAACGCGATCTTCACGGCGAGCCAGCCGATGCCGGGCGCGCCCAGCAACCCCCACGCCGCGGGGAACGGCGAGAGCCACCCGCCGAGGAAGAGCAGGCTCGCGACCGTGGAGACCAGGATCATGTTCGCGTACTCGGCCAGGAAGAAGACCGCGAAGGTCATCCCCGAGTACTCGACGTGGAAGCCCGCCACCAGCTCGCTCTCGCCCTCGGCCACGTCGAAGGGGTGGCGGTTGGTTTCCGCGAGGCCGGCGATGAAGTAGACGACGAAGAAGGGCAGGAGCGGCAGCCAGAACCACTCGAGGAAGCCGTAGCGGCCGTCCTGGCGCATCACGATCTCGGTGAGGTTCAGGCTCTGCCCGGCCATGATCGCGCCCACCAGCGCGAAGCCCATCGCGATCTCGTAGGCCACCACCTGGGCCGCGGAGCGCATGGCGCCCAGGAAGGCGTACTTCGAGTTCGACGCCCAGCCCGCGATGATGATGCCGTAGACGCCCATCGAGCTGAGCGCCAGCACCACGAGCAGGCCCGCGTCGACGTCGGCGATCACCCAGCCCGGCGCGAACGGCACGACCGCCCACACGCCGAGCGCCGGCGCCACCGCGATGATCGGCGCCAGGAAGAAGAGCCCCTTCGAGGCCCCCGTCGGCACGATGCGCTCCTTCATCAGGAGCTTGATGGCGTCCGCGATGGGCTGCATCACGCCCTTCCAGCCCACGCGGTTGGGGCCCTTGCGCACCTGGATCCAGCCGATCACCCAGCGCTCGACGAGCTGGTAGTAGAGGACGGTGAGCAGCAGCGGGACGAGCACGGCCACGATGCCCGCCAGCGACTTGGCGAGCGACCAGGCGTGCGTGCCCCACACCGGGCCGAACCAGCCCTGGAGCATGTCCTGCGCGGCGCCGATCCACTGCGTCATGCGGCGGCCTCCGTGTCGACCTTCGCGAGCGCGAGCGGGCCCTCGCCCAGCGACACCGTCCCGGCGATGCCGCGCGCGACGCGCACGCAGCCGTCGGGAAGCGCCGGGTCGATCGCCACCTCGAGCACCGCTTCGCCCCCGCCCTGCGTCACGCGCACGCGCTCGCCCAGGGCGAGCCCCGCGGCGATGGCCGTGGCGGCGTTCATGCGCGCGCGGGCGGCGGCCTTCGCGTCCGCCGTCTTCTGCAGGCTGGGCGCGCGGCGCACCTGCGGGTCGGTACCGTACACCGGCCACTCGGCCACGCGCTCCAGGCCCGCGCCCGGCGCGGACACCTGGAAGGCGACGGCTGCGGCGTCGTTGGAAAGACCCGCCCGCGCCCACGCCGGCAGGTCGGGCGCGATGGCGGCGCGCACCGCCTCGACGGTGTCCGCGTCGAATCCCTCGAGCCCCAGCATCGAGCCCAGCATGCGCAGCACCTTCCAGCCGGGGCGGGTGTCGCCGCGCGGCTTCGTCACCGCGTGGAACGACTGCACGCGGCCTTCCATGTTCACGAAGGTGCCCGCGGTCTCCGCCGACGGCGCGATGGGCAGGATCACGTGCGCGTACTCGGGCGCCCAGCACCGCCAGGCGGTGAGCGCGACCACGAATTCCGCCTGCCCGAGCGCGGCGATCGCGGCCGGGGCCAGCGCCGCGTCGCGTTCCGGCTCGAAGCCGGCCACGACCCAGGCCTTCGGCGGATGGGCGAGCATGCCGCGCGTGTCGAGCCCGCCGGCGAGCGGGTGCGCGCCGACCAGCTTCGCGCCGACGCTGTTGGCGTTCTGGGCCAGCACGCCGAACGTCGCCCCGGCGAGGCGGGCGATCTCGCGGGCGATGGCGGCGAGTGCGGCGAACTCCGGGTGCTGCTGCGCGTAGTGGCCGACGAGCACGGCGGAGCGCTCGCGTCCCGAAAGGCTCTTCGCGACGGCGCGCGCCTCGTCGGTGGCGGCGAACCCCGCCAGTGCCGCGGCCACCTCGCCTTCGAGGGGGCGCCCCGTCGACTCGGCAAGCGCCACCGCCACCGAGGCGAGCGCGGCGACGAGCCCCGAAGGGCGCGCCACGATGCGATGGGCCACCGGCATCAGGAGGTCGTCGTCGGCCACATGCACCACGCTCACCGCGAGGCCCTTGCGGGCGCCCTGGCGCAGGCGCTGGGCGATGAGCGGCTGCTCCTTGCGGATCGTCGAGCCGACGAGAAGCACCGCCTGCTGGCGGCCCAGCTCGGCCACGGGCATGCCCAGCCACGGCGCGCCGGCAAACCTGGCGCGCGAATCCAGCGCCCGGAAGTGGTGGTCCACGTTGTCGCTGCCCAGCCCGCGGGCAAGCTTCGTTGCGAGGTGCAGTTCCTCCAGCGTGAGCGTCGGCGAGAGGAGCGCCGCGAGCGAGGCCGGGCCGTGCCGCGCCACGGTGTCGCGCAGCCCCCTGGCGACGGCCTCGAGGGCCTCGGGCCAGTCCACATCGACCCAGGCACCGTCCTTGCACACCATCGGGCGCGTGAGGCGGTCCTCGGTGTTGAGCCCCTCGTAGGCGAAGCGGTCGCGGTCGGAGAGCCAGCATTCGTTCACCGCCTCGTTCTCCAGCGGCACGACGCGCATCACGCGCTCCTGCTTCACCTGCATCACGAGGCTGGAGCCCAGCCCGTCGTGCGGGGACACCGACTTGCGACGCGCCAGTTCCCAGGTGCGCGCGGAGTAGCGGAAGGGCTTCGAGGTGAGCGCGCCCACCGGGCACAGGTCGATCATGTTGCCGGAGAGTTCCGAATCGACGGTGCGCCCCACGAAGGTGAGGATCTCGGAGTGCTCGCCGCGCCCGGCCATGCCCAGCTCCATGACGCCGGCGATCTCCTGGCCGAAGCGCACGCAGCGCGTGCAGTGGATGCAGCGCGTCATGTCCGTGGAAATGAGCGGCCCCAGGTTCTTGTTCACCACCACGCGCTTTTCTTCCTCGTAGCGCGAGCAGGAGCCGCCGTAGCCCACGGCGAGGTCCTGCAGCTGGCACTCGCCGCCCTGGTCGCAGATGGGGCAGTCGAGCGGGTGGTTGATGAGCAGGAACTCCATCACCCCCTTCTGGGCGGCGACGGCGGGCGCGGACTGCGTCCAGACCTTCATGCCCTCGGTGGCGGGCGTGGCGCAGGCCGGCAGCGGCTTGGGCGCCTTCTCGACCTGCACGAGGCACATGCGGCAGTTGGCCGCGATGGAAAGCTTCTTGTGGTAACAGAAGTGCGGCACGAAGGTGCCGAGCTTGCTGGCGGCCTCCATCACCGTGGCGCCGTTGTCGACCTCGACGGGCTTGCCGTCTATCTCGAGCTTGATCGTCATGGGTTCAGTCCGCGGCCAACCCGTGCGCGTCGGCGCAGGCGCTGGAGTACCCGCCGGCGGCGACAAGGCAGCGCTTGTGCTCGATGTGGTGCTCGAACTCGGCGCGGAACTGCTTCACGAAGGCGCGCACCGGCATCGCGGCGGCATCCCCCAGCGCGCAGATGGTGCGGCCCTGGATGTTGTCGGCCAGGTTCAGGAGCAGCTCGAGATCCTCGGGGCGGCCGCGCCCGGTCTCGATGCGGTGGATGATCCGGTAGAGCCACCCGGTGCCCTCGCGGCACGGCGTGCACTGCCCGCAGGACTCCTCGAAGTAGAAGTACGCGAGCCGCTCGGCGGCCTTCACCATGCAGGTGCTCTCGTCCATGACGATGACCGCGCCCGAGCCCAGGAACGAGCCCGCCTTCTGGATCGAGTCGTAGTCCATGTCGAGCGCCATCATCACGTCGGCCGGCAGCACCGGCATCGACGAGCCGCCGGGGATCACCGCCTTGAGCTTCCTTCCGCCGCGCATCCCAGATCGGAAGAG